>CAZDSN010000007.1:0-21574 GCA_964507675.1 uncultured Ardenticatenaceae bacterium
ACCCCGCCCCTGGCGGCGATTCAGCCACAGGCTAAACAGCCAAAATGAGAATTGCCGGGTGGATGTGAGGCAGTCTGCAGTGCAAGGCCAGGAGATTGCAGCAAGAGGAGGCGGAAACCGACCGCCCCCTCTTGCCCATGGGTTATGCGTCTGGCGGTGAGATGATGATTACGGATTGCCTCCGCCTGCCCCCTGTCTATTCTCGTTCATGCGGCCATGGGGGCCGGGCGACTGGTATTCGTAGTCGTGCTGGTGCATAGCGCAGTTGTCACACACGCCATCCCCGTCTTCATCTACGAAGTTCGGGCCAGGGCCATGCGGACCGTTCATCGCCCCGTCTTGATTCTGGCTGCCGTGGCCATAGCGATACAGGTTAGGCGTCCCATCGCAGTTATCGCAGACGCCGTCCCCGTCTTCATCTACGAAGTTCGGGCCGGGACTGTTGGGGCCATTCGTGGCGCCGTCTTGATTCTGGATACCGTAGTTGTAGCGATACAGGTTAGGCGTGCCGTCGCAGTTATCGCACACGCCATCCCCGTCGGCGTCTACAAAGTTCGCGCCAGGCGCGGCGGGCAGTGCTGCCGGGTCAGCGTTGTAAGCCATCCCTTTCATACCGCTTCTATCACACACACCGTCGCCATCCGCGTCCAGAAAGGCGCGCTGCATGGCAGTATTGTTGTCCGCCGGGGCTTCTTGAGCCAGCGTCAGGGAAGCCACTGTCAGGGAGACGGCTAACACAACAACGACGGTTATCAGTAATTTCTTCATCAGATTCCTCCGAAAGTAAGGGTCAGTAGTTGGTGAACATTGGTTAGAAACCGTATCAGTTGTTTATTAGGATATGCGCCCGGTATGAAGAAGTTGTGAAGTAGAGGTAGAAAGGATGTGAAGCGTCTGTGGGTGGCTGGCGCATCATCACTTGAAGCCTGGGCAAAATCGGGTAGACTAAGTGACCGTCTAAGAATAACTTCCCGTTTTTCACAGAACCCGGTCACTTGTCAGCCCATCCACAAATGTTGCCCCAGGCCCACAAGAACGGGAACTAATTTGTGGATGGGCCCTAAGCGGCTGGAGTGGGGCATAGCGGCAAATGCCGGCATAGCCCCCCTATCCCTGACCCAAACGAGCATGCGATGAATAAGCAAAAAACCAATTATGTATCACCCAAACTGGAAGCGCGGCCTCGGCCCGAAAAAGGTCGCTTCGGTCTGTTTGCCCGCCAGGCGGCGGCCGCAGGCGAACTGCTGTTGGTGTGGGGCGGGCGGGTGGTCACAGGCGCGGAATGGGCCACGCTGTCGCCGCAGAAGCAGGAACACAGCGTGCAGGTGGAAGAAGACCTGTATCTGGTGGGACACGAGGGCGTGGAGCCAGACGAGGGGGATTACATCAATCATAGCTGCGAACCGAATGCGGGTTTGCGCGGTCAGATTGCGGTGGTGGCTATGCGCAACATCGCGCCTGATGAAGAGATTTGCTTCGATTATGCCATGAGCGACGGCAGCCCTTATGATGAGTTTGAGTGCGCTTGCGGGATGCCGGCATGTCGTGGCCGGATTACGGGCAATGATTGGCAGCACTCTGATCTGCAACAACGGTACAGAGGATATTTTTCCCCCTATTTGCAGCGGCGTATAGCAGCCATGCAGTGACCGCTGCCTCACAATCAGGAAAAAGCAAAAGGGCGTACCTCATTGGGTACGCCCTTTTGGCGGGACCGCCGTGTGGCTAATCAGGCCGTGGCGTTACGGCTGCGCAGTGTTGGTGAAACCCAATCGCCCCTGGCCACGGAACTGCATCCCTTGCTGCCTGCCACCTTCCCCCATCAGGTCACAAACGCCATCGCCATCCTCGTCAATGAAGTTCAGACCAGGTTGGCCGGTGCGATTGCCCATCATCTGCCCCTGGCCGCCCAGGCGACGACCATATTGGTTCATCGTCCCACAGTTGTCGCAAACGCCATCCCCATCCTCGTCCACGAACAGACTGCCGCAGTTATCACAAACGCCATCGCCATCTTCATCTACAAAATTGATCCCCAGCCCATTATTTTGCCGGGCATAGCGGCCCATCATGCCGCCACAAAGGTCGCACAGGCCATCGCCATCCTCATCCACAAAATTGACGCCGGCAGAGCTATTAGCTGGCGTGGGGGTGGTGTTATCCGCCGAAGCAAAGGCAACGGTCATCAAAGAAACGAGCAGGACCACAGTACCGATAAGGGTTAACTTCTTCATGATTTTTATCTCCATTTGGTATGGCGCTCCCCTTTCTGAGCGGGAGCAGCTTGTTTTTGTTGTTGTCCGTATCATAGCGAGCAGGTGTGAAGTGGTTGTGAAGCGCATGTAGCCATGTTGTAAAGCGCCAAAATCCACATTTTCAAAGATGCGGCGCTGTGGGTATAATGCCGCCTATGTTTGAATTCGAGTTATTGGCCACAGATGCCGGCACAGGGGCTCGTGCCGGCATTTTTCACACCCCCCATGGCCCCATTCCTACCCCCGTTTTCGCGCCCGTCGGCACGCAAGCCACCGTCAAAGCCCTGCGTCCCCGCGACCTCCAGGAACTCGGCGCCACCCTCATCCTCAGCAATACTTACCACCTCTATCTCCGCCCTGGGGATGAACTCGTGGCCGAAATGGGCGGGCTGCACCAGTTCATGGGCTGGAACGGCCCCATCCTCACCGACAGCGGCGGCTTCCAGGTGTTCAGCCTCAGCGATACGCGCACGATTGACGACGACGGCGTCACCTTCAAATCCCATCTGGACGGCTCTCGCCACCGCTTCACCGCCGAGAAAAGCATCGCCATCCAGGAAAATCTTGGGGCGGACATCATCATGGCCTTCGACGAATGCCCCCCACCCACTGACCGCGCCTACGTGGAGCAGTCGCTGCGCCGCACCCATGCCTGGGCCAGCCGCAGCCTGGCGGCGCAAAAACGCCGCGATCAGGCGCTCTTTGGCATTGTCCAGGGCGGCATCTTCCGCGACTTGCGCGAAAGCAGCGCCGCTTACTTAACGGCGCTTGATTTTCCGGGCTACGCCATCGGCGGGCTGGCTGTTGGCGAAACGAAAAGCCAGATGTATCAGGTATTGGACTGGGTCAATCCCGTTTTGCCCGTCGCTAAACCCCGCTACCTGATGGGCGTGGGCGAGCCCGAAGACCTGGTCAACGGCGTCCTTCGCGGCGTGGACATTTTCGACTGCGTTATGCCCACGCGCATAGCCCGTAATGGAGCGGCGCTGGTGCCCGGTGGGCGCATCAATTTACGCAACGCCCAATATCGCCAGGACACCGCCCCCTTACTGGCGGGCTGCGCCTGCTACGCCTGCACCCATTTCAGCCGCGCTTACGTGCGCCATCTGGTGCAGGCGAATGAAATCCTGGCTCACATTTTGCTGACCACGCACAACGTCCACTTTTTGCTCAACCTGATGCGCGACCTGCGCCAGGCCATCCTGCTCGGCACGGCTGCCGACTTCGCCGCGACGTTTCTGGCTCAATATCCCCGACCAGAACAGGCTGTTACCCCATTAGTGAATACGGAACCTCTATGAATTGGTTAGAAGCCATCCTGTTGGGTTTTATTCAAGGCGCTACGGAGTTTCTCCCCATCTCCAGTTCGGGCCATTTGCTGCTCGTTCCCAGTCTGCTGCAACTGCCCGAACCCAGTCTTAACCTGATCGCTATTGCCCATCTAGGCACGCTGGTAGCCGTTCTCATCTATTTTCGGCGCGACTTGTGGCACATTTTGCTGGGTTTTCTGAATGGCTTATGGCAGCGTCGTCCCATGGCCTCCACCGAGGCGCGGCTGGGTTGGTTCATTCTGGTAGGATCAATTCCGGCAGCCGTAGCTGGCCTGACTCTGGTAGATTTCTTTGATTCCGTTTTTGGGCAGCCCACGGTGGCTGCTGTTTTGTTGTTAGTGACGGCGGCGCTGCTCATCGGGGGGGAACGGCTACTTTCCGGACAAAAAGGGTTAGCGGAAATGGGTTGGGGGGATGCAGTCATTATTGGTCTGATGCAAATAGTAGCCTTGCTGCCCGGTGTTTCCCGCAGCGGCAGCACCATCACGGCTGGATTAGCGCGTGGATTGGATCGGGCTACCGCCGCCCGCTATAGCTTTTTGTTGGGAACGCCAGCCATCGCCGGCGCCGGCATCCTGGCCCTCTCTGATCTGCTCCAGGCTCCCAATCTCGCCGCCCAAATACCATTCCTCCTGCTCACTTTCGCCACCGCCGCCATCATCGGCTATACCTGTATCCATCTTTTGCTGCGGTGGCTGCGTCAACGCAGCCTGTATGGTTTTGCCGCTTACTGCGTCGCTTTCAGTCTGTTCTATCTCGCCGTGGCATGGCTGCGTCAGGCATGATCCGCCGCCGTCGAAAAACCTGGCGCTGGTTGGGAGGTTTGATCCTCTGGCTGGTTTCCTGCCAGCAGCCCACAGTGTCCCCGCCACCACCGCCCTCCCCCACCCATCCCCCTATCAATTTACAGATAGGTGTAACGGACAGCGCCGCCAGCTTAATTGATCTGATAACGCCCGCTTATGCGGCGCACACCCCTCTGGCCAAATTGGAGATGGTCACAGGCAACGACGAGGCCCTCTTTGCCGACCTGGATCAAGGCTTATTGGATGCCATTCTGGTACACATCATTCCCGAAAATCGGGCCGATTGGTTCAATCCCGTTGCTGTAGATGGTCTCGTCTTGCTTGTCCACCCAGATAACTCTATCAACAACCTGATGCCTAACCAGATTCAGGATATTTTCAGTGGGCGGGCGCTCACCTGGACCAGCGTTGGCGGGTCTGACCAACCTATCCAGTTATTGACGCGTGAGGCCGGCGCCGGTGTGCGCACCCTTTTCCAGGATCGCCTGATGGCTGAACAGCGAGTAGCTATCACTGCTTTAATTCAACCAGACGATGCCGCCATGCGTCAGGCCGTGGCGGCCAGGCCTGACAGCATTGGGTACAGCATGATGGGCCAGAGCAGCGACCATGCCAACGTGCGCATGTTAGCTATAGCAGGCATATCCCCTACCTCCACCACAACGGCCAGCCAGACGTACCCCCTCAGCGCCCCCCTTTACTTTGTCAGTCGGGTAGAGCCACAAGGTGAACTGCGAGCCTTCCTGGCCTGGCTGCAAAGCGAGGCCGGACAGATTCTGCTCAGTGAAAAATACGGGCGAGTGCGTTAAAATAAGAGGCAAAGAGAACGCGGACGGCAGATTTTTCGTTGCGCTTCCGCGTGAAACCACTTCCCAGGAGTTAACTGTGAACACCCAGCATTACATTGAACTTGACGAAACATACAGCGCCCATAACTATCATCCGCTTGATGTGGTCATCGAACGGGCTGAAGGGGTCTGGGTTTATGACGTGGACGGCCATAAGTATCTGGATTGCCTCAGCGCTTACTCTGCCGTCAACCAGGGACACTGCCATCCAAAAATCAAAGAAGCCGCCATGGCCCAGCTTGAGCGTGTCACCCTCACGTCGCGCGCGTTTCGCAATTCTCAAATGGGGCCGTTCTTGCAGGAACTATGTCAGTTAACGGGTTATGAGATGGCGCTGCCCATGAACACGGGGGCAGAAGCCGTAGAAACAGCCCTCAAAGCCGCCCGCAAGTGGGGCTATCAAGTGAAGGGCGTGCCTGCTGAACAGGCAGAAATCATCGTCTGCGCGGGTAACTTTGCCGGCAGAACCGTGACCGTCATTAGTTTCTCCAGCGAGCCGCAGTACAAACAAGATTTTGGGCCTTTCACCCCAGGCTTTGTGACCATTCCCTTCGGCGACGCGGACGCGCTGGCGGCGGCGATTACGTCCAACACGGTGGCTTTTTTACTGGAGCCGATTCAAGGCGAAGGCGGCGTAGTGGTTCCCCCAGACGGTTACCTGTCACAAGCGGCAGAAATTTGCCGCCGAAACAATGTGCTGCTCATAGCTGACGAAATCCAGACAGGTTTGGGGCGCACTGGCAGCCTGTTTGCCTGCGACCATGAAAACGTTCGTCCCGACGTGATGATCCTGGGCAAGGCTTTGAGCGGCGGCTTCTATCCCGTTTCCGCTGTGCTCAGCCCAAAAGAAGTGCTGGGGCTGTTTCGCCCTGGCGAACATGGCAGCACATTCGGCGGTAACCCGTTGGGAGCAGCCATTGCCCGCGCCGCCCTGGAAGTGCTGGTAGAAGAAGAAATGCCGCAGCGGTCGCGCGAATTGGGTGAGTATTTCAAAGGGCGGCTGCTGCGTATCGAAAGCCCACACATCAAAGAGGTGCGTGGGCGCGGCCTGTTCATTGGCGTGGTTCTGCATACCAAAGCCCGCCGTTTTTGCGAAGCGTTGCAAGAACGGGGCATCCTATGCAAAGAAACCCACGATACAGTCATCCGCTTCGCGCCCCCCCTGGTCATCAAGAAAGAAGAAATAGATTGGGCGCTAAGCCAGATTGAGCCTGTTCTCATGATGCCCTGACACCCTGGAATAAGATGGCTAAAAACACTCCCCACTCCTATCACCATCTGATCATTTACGAAGTCTACGTACGCAACCACGGGCCTGCCGGCACGTTCGCCGACGTGGAAGCCGATCTACCGCGCATCAAAAGCATGGGCGTGGACGTCGTCTGGTTTATGCCTATCCATCCCATTGGCCGCGTGCAGCGTAAAGGTAGCCTGGGGTCCCCCTACGCCATCAGCGACTACACGCAGACGAATCCCGAATATGGCAGCAAAGCAGATTTTGCCCGCCTGGTAGAAACAGCCCACAGCCTGGGGCTGAAAGTGATGATTGACGTCGTCTACAACCACACGGCGGTTGACTCCGTCCTGGTGCAGAATCATCTCCATTGGTACCATCAGGACGAACAGGGACGCCCCATAACGACTGTGCCAGAATGGAGCGACGTGATTGACTTCAAGTATGGCGCACCAGACCTCAACAACTATCTGATTGATGCTCTCAAAGGGTGGGTGGCGCTGGGTGTGGATGGTTTTCGCTGCGATGTGGCCTCCATCGTTCCCCTTGAGTTCTGGCAGCAGGCGCGGCGTGAGATAGAGGCACTAAAGCCTGGCGTCATCTGGTTGGCGGAATCGGTGCATCTCA
This sequence comes from uncultured Ardenticatenaceae bacterium, assembly GCA_964507675.1. Lineage (GTDB taxonomy): Bacteria > Chloroflexota > Anaerolineae > Promineifilales > Promineifilaceae > JAGVTM01. The sequence goes on from CAZDSN010000007.1 coordinate 7,102, forward strand.
GCTTTATTGAGAAGCGGCGGCGGGCCAGCCTGAATGGCCATACCGATGCGGAGATTTATGCGGCTTTCGACCTTACTTATGATTACGACATCTGGTCCGCGTGGGAAGCGGCAGTTGCCGGCATTCTCCCCGTCGCTGACTATCTGCAAACATTGCGACTGCAAGACACCATCTATCCGGCGAACTTCATCAAGATGCGCTGCGTGGAAAATCATGATCAGCCGCGTATTGCCGCGCGCGTACCAGACCGCGCCCGTAACCAGGCTTGGACCGCCTTTGCCGCCTTCAACAAAGGCCCGTTTCTTATTTATGGCGGGCAGGAGTCAGAGAATCGCCACACGCCTTCGTTGTTTGAAACGGACAAGGTGGCCTGGGGCAACTATGCGCTGCAACCGTTCCTGACGAAGCTGGCACAACTGAAGAAAGACCCCATTTTAATGGCCGGGCAGTTTACACTGCTGGCTGGGGAACCGGTCATCCTGGCCTGCTGGCAAATAGCGTCAGGCGGGTTACTGGGCGTATTCAACGTCGCCGGCAGTAGCGGGCAGTTATCTCTGCCGCTGCCAGATGGCGTCTACGCGGACGTACTGAATGACGAGCAGGCGACGGTTACGGGCGGACGGGCGAAAATGCCGGCAACGGCTTTCATATTGCGTTACCACACTCCCATTGAAACGCCATTGGTGTACGCGCCGCTGCTCGACTACCGCGGATAACGCCTCAGGAAGTCTCATGCGGAGGCGCGGAAACGCTGCTACGCAAATGGGACATTCCTACCCGATTACCCGAACAAGGGCGTTCGGACTACAAATTCTCATTCATCATGCGGGCGTATGTCCAACCATCATGCCCTACATCTGGCTTCTGACCACCATCCACTGATCACAGATCTCTCTGAGGAGGCGTATGAACATACAAGTAGCACCAGGCAGCATCCAGGATACGGCTGCTGATACGATTATTGTCAACCTGTTTCAGGGCGTGAAAACGCCAGCGGGCGCAACGGGGGCGGTGGATCAAGCGATGGGGGGGATGATCAGTGAATTGATTGCCGCCGGCGACCTGACAGGAAAGGCAGGCGAGGTGGGTGTGCTTTATCCGCGCGGGGCTATCCTGGCGCAACGGGTGCTGGTGGTCGGGCTGGGGGCGCGCGAGAAGTTTAATCTGGATGGCGTACGCCGGGCAGCAGCTGCCGGCATTCTGCGCGCCCGAGACCTCAATGCCAGGCAAGTAGCGACAATTGTGCATGGGGCCGGCATAGCCAATCTGGACGCTGAAGCCGCCGCTCAGGCTACTGTTGAGGGCAGCCTGCTGGCAAACTACCGCTTCAATGCACCCAAACAGCAGGAGGCGCAAAACGAAATTGAGCAGTTATTGCTGGTGGAGTTTGACGAGGCAAAGCTGGTCGCCATTACTGCCGGGGTGCAGATGGCAGAGGCTGTGGCCACGGGCACCTGTCTGGCGCGCGATCTGGTTAACATGCCGCCGAATTATGCCACCCCCCTGCGATTAGGGCAGACAGCGCGCGACATCGCCGCGGCGCACAAGATGGCCGTCACGATTGGCGACCGGGATTGGGCCGCGGCACACAAGATGGGGGCGTTTCTGTCTGTAGCCAGGGGGGCCGGAGATGAGCCGCAGTTTATTGTGCTGGAGCACAACGGCGATCGGGACGACCTGGACACCATCGCATTGGTAGGCAAAGGGATCACGTTTGACACAGGCGGTATTTCCATTAAGCCATCCGCTGACATGTGGGAAATGAAGTCCGATATGGGCGGGGCAGCCGCCGTGCTAGGAGCCATGAAGACAGTGGGGATGCTCAACCTGCCGCTGCGCGTCATTGGCATCATGCCTTGCACAGAAAATAAACCCGATGCACACGCTTACCGTCCAGCAGACGTGATTACGGCCAGCAATGGGAAGACGATTGAGATAATCAGCACAGACGCTGAAGGGCGAATGGTGCTGGCGGATGCGCTAGTGTACGCCAGCCGCTACCAACCAAAGGCGGTGATAGACCTGGCAACATTGACGGGGGCGTGCGTGATAGCGCTGGGGAAAGGGGTTGCTGCCGGCATTTTCAGCACCGATCCCACTTTGCAGCAAAAACTGGTAGATGCCGGCGCAGCCACCCAAGAACGCCTGTGGCCGCTGCCCTTATGGGAGGATTACAAGGAAGCGATTAAATCTGACGTAGCCGACATGAAGAACAGTGGCGGACGCTTCGGTGGCGTGGCTACCAGCGCCGTTTTCCTGCAAGCATTTACAGAGTATCCCTGGGCGCATCTGGATATTGCCGGCATGGCCCTGGCCGCCAAAGATAATGGCTACATCCCCCGCGGCGGCACCGGCTTCGGCGTGCGTCTGCTGGTGGAATTCCTGCGCCAGTGGGGAACGTAATTACTGCGCTGCACCCTGTCTAGAAAGTCCCCATAGTGGCAAGGCAATATGAAACAGTGATTGCCATCTTTTACAATAACTCGCATTGACAATGTATATACGTTTATTGTATACTGCCTACTAATGGACGTTAACTACCATCAGCGAGGCATTGACTTCGTATGGGACCGGCAGAAATCCGCCATCAATTGGCGTAAGCATGATGTCTCTTTTGAGGCAGCCTGCGATGTGTTCTTTGATCCATTTGTACACTGGACCACAGAAGAAATGGTTGGTGAAGAACTGAGAGAAGCAATTATTGGTCTGACATCCGATTGGCGACTGCTGTATGTTGTTTACACCATACGCGGTCAGCAAATACGGCTAATTTCCGCCAGAGTGGTGACACGAGATGAAAGAAGGGCTTATGAAAATCAATAATCTCAGGCAACGACTGCGGAAAGAGCGACCAATGAAAACAATTAGCCTGCGAATACCTGAAGACGTTATTGAAGACCTGAAACGGATTGCACCACAGCTTGGGTTTTCGGGATATCAACCGCTAATGAGGGCTTACATTGGCCAGGGATTGCGAGCCGACCTGGAAAGATTGGAAGATAACCCTGAACTGTCAGGCTTGATCGAAAGTCTGCGCAAGCAGGGTGTAGACGATGAAGTGATTGCCGCAGCTATAGCAGAAGCAAAAGCGGGGTATGCCCTGTAATGAAAGAAAGAGTTGCCAACTTTGGGAAAGCTGGCAACTCTTCGACTCTTCACCATTACCGCCAGACGTCGAAGGCGTCAGCGGTGGCGCGGTAGCCAGTGGAGGCGGGGTTCTTTTCCGTGGAGATAACCAGGGAGAGGGTGTGTTCGCCAAAGGGGACGCTGTTTGCCTGGAACAACACCTGTTGCTGCAAGGACGTGGGGGCGTAAAGATCAACCGTTTGCATAAACACGCCGTCCAGGTAGACGTCAATCATGCCAAAGTTGCCGCCCTTGCCGCCAATGAGGGCTACGTCTGTGCCGGCATAATCAAAACTCAGTGTATCCCCCGGAATCTCAGAGAACAACACAAAGCCGGCGCTGGCATTGGCCATAGAGATAATGCTCCAGGCGCCGTCAGGCGTAATGCTGGCGCGCTCTTCCTCCACGCGGGTGCGGTTGATGGTTTGGGCCCAGGAAATGCCGGCATCTTCTGACTTGTAAATGCCCGTATACGTGGCTGCGTAGACAGTCTGGTCACTGCCATAAGCAGGCGAAATATCCAGCGCTGTCACGTAGGCGTCAATCAGGCTGGTTGGCTGCAAGCTGGCCCCGCTATCCGTTGATTCCAGCACCCCTTTTTCCAGCGTTGCCACGTACATCACGCCATCAGTGGCAAAATCAGGCGAGAACACAAAGTCCAACAAGGTCACGTCAGCAGAGCCATCCGCCCGCTGCCAGGTGGCCCCACTGTCCACCGACTTGTACAGACCGCGAGCGGCAGGTTCACCCGTAGGCCGGCTGATAAACAACGTCTGGTCGCTGCTATAGCTGGGGGAGAGTACCACCCGCGAAACACAGCACTCGGTAGGGAAACTGCCCAGACGGGTCCAGCTAACGCCCCCATTTACAGAACGGTAGAGGCCGTAGTAGAGACTGGAGGCATAGATCACCTGGTCAGTCCCATAGGCGGGTGAGAAGGCCACAGATTGTATGCCTACACCGTTAAGTTGGGTGGGAACCCAACTGGTGGCGGCGCTGCGAGACATGAACAGACCGTTGGTGCTGATGACGTGCCCATTCCAGACGACGTAGGGGGGGTGGCCTGTTTCCAGGTTGTCCACACCCACCGCTACCGTCAGGTCGCTGCCAAATTCTGGGGAGAGGGCCACAGCGCGAGCAAACACAGGGGTGTTCAAAACGGGGTTGAAGGTCCAGGAATTGCCGGCATTCACCGACCGTTGCGGCCCCCATACCGTCCCCACCAAAAGCACCGGATTATTGGCGTAATCCGCCGACACCGCTGTCGGGTCAGGGTAACCGTTTAACATGCCCGTTGTTAACGGCGTCCAAGACTGCGCCCGATCCTGACTGCGTACCATACCGCCGCCATAAGTCGAAGCGAAAACCGTCTCGTCCTGCCCATAATTGGGCGATAGGGACAAAGAACGCACCAGATAAGTCGGCAATACTTCCGAATAACGCCAGGATGCGCCCGCCGTACTCGATTTCCACATCCCCTCAAATGTGGGCAGAAACATAGTCTGATCCTGACTGAAATTAGGCGAGATAGCCAGGCGGCGGTTATGCACGTTGGTTTGTTCGCTCAACTCCCGGTTGGGCGCAGGCAGCAAAGTCCAGGTTACGCCGCGATTGGTGGATTTGTACACATCACCCGCAGCCGTAGAAACGAAGGCTGTTCTATCCACCAGAAAACCGGGGGAAAGCACAATGCTGATCGTATGCAAGTCATTGATAACGTCGTTGCGCGCGCTCCAGGTGGCGCCGCCATCGGTAGAAGCAAAAATGCCGCCGCCATATGTGCTGGCATAAATTGTCTGCGTCACCAGGTAACCCGGCGACACTGCCAATGTGGTAATGTCATACCCCAGCATTTCGCTGCCAATGGGTGTCCAGGACACGCCGCCATTGATAGACTTGTACAATCCCTGTCCTTCCAATCCTACAAAGATCGTCTGGTCTGCCAGATAGTTGGGGGAAAAGGCAATAGTGTTGCGTGGCACAACATCCAGCACCTGAATGCCATCCAGGTGACCATGCCCCATCTCGTAAGCAGCGTTTACACTAGGCAAATCCGCCAACAAGGGGGTAATGGGACCGTTAAATTCAGGTAAAAGCTGCTGTCGCCGATAGGCAGGTGGGGTGTACGGACTGTCAACCATTGTCTGATCATGATCATGACCAGCGTGACCCCGCTGTTTGCCATCATCGTTGCCAATAGAGAGCAGCATCCAGCTATCTCCGCCATCAACCGATTTGTAGCCATCTCCATCCGCGCTGATAGCCAGGATGGTTTGATCGAGATCGAAGTAAGGAGATAAGGCCACCGCGACAGTGGTCACGCCCATGATGGGCGCCAGGTCTGTCCAGGTGTCGCCGCCGTTGGTAGAACGGTACAAGCCATTGTCCGTCGAGGCAAACAGGATGCCATCCGTCCCCAATTGGGGTGACAGCACCAGGTTATTGACTTTCACGTTGGGGAAGTTGGGCACGACTTCCCAGGTCAGTCCGCCATCCGTTGAACGCAGCATGATGCGCACGCCCAATGTAACCGACAACAAGTCAGTGGTGGCAAAAACTGTCTGGTCCTGGGCAAAGTCTGGGCTGACAACTACGCTCACCACGTCATCGTGTGGCTGGTGGGCGTAAACAGGCGTAGACGGCCACCCCAACAAACTCCAAAGGGTGAGCAGCATAACAGCCAGCAGCCATTTCATCCGAAATTTATCCGCTAATTTAGCCGCTTGCGACATAAAGCTTTCTCTCCTGGATTAGACACAAATTGGGGCAGTTTCAGGCGTATACACGCCCAAAACTGCCCACATAGCTGGGTATCATATACAAACCACGAATCAAAGGCGAAGCGGCAGCTAGGGTGCGGTCAGCGCTTCTATCAGGACACGACCATCCACATTTTTAGGCGCGTCCCATCCCTGTAATTCATACAGGGTGGGCATGATGTCTACCAGGGAGGTATCTCCGACCTCGTACACCCCATTTTCAATACCCGGGCCGCGCATCATCAGGAGGGCAGAAGCCGTTACCTGTCCGGAATGGCCGCCCACGACAGGATAATCAATGTTAGGCACAATAATCTCAAAACGCTGTTGGGCAAAAATTATCAGATCTGGCCAGACAACTTTGGAGTTGTCCTCTGCCGGGTAATCTATCAACCATTCGCTATACAATTCGCCCCGTTTGCCCTCGCCAGGCCGCGCAAACTGGCCAATGACATTATCTACCCCACTTGTCATCTCATCTTGGGTCAACACGACAAATGGATGCACTGTCTGACCAGTAAGAGGATGAACAGTCGTGTAGGCTTCTAACGCGCCGGCTACGACAGACGCATCATCATGATTCCACAGGAAAATGTTGCCCAGTTCAGCAGCGCCGCCATAGCGCCGCACCAGAGGTCCCAGGCCAGCCTGGGACACGATGCTAGCCAGCGGCAGATCATTGTTCATGTAGGTCACACCGCTATGGTCTGAATAGACGACGACCAACGCTTTGTCTCCCAATCCTCGCTGCACCAGCCGTTTGAATATAAGCCCGCTCATGGCATCTACTTCATAGACGACGTCCAGGGTGGGTTCCCGATTGGCATTGGGGTTGTAAACGTTAGTATCGTCCCACACCACATCTGGCGTGCCGCCATCTGACCATTCTGATGGGGAATTAGCAGCGCCTGCGCCATGCTGAATCTTATCCACGCTGGCAAAATGAATAACCATCACGTCGGGGTCTTCGGCGTTGATGATACGCAGGGCATTGAGCGCCACCCAGCGGTCTTCAGGGTTGTTGGTGGGGTTATCGCCGGCATTTCCCACCCCATACGAATGCATACGGTACTCTTCAGGAGGGTACATGTTGATCCCATCTCGATCCGTATCCCAGTTGGCATCGGAGGGGGGATCGCCCAGGAGATACGGTTGCGGCTCAGACATGTAATCAGTGCGCAGCACGCCATCGGTGAGCAGATCAACCACCGTCTCGTCGTTGGTGCGCAGCAGATTATCTAGCTGGTATTTACCAGAGATGAAAGCCGTGAAGGTCTGTGGGTTGCCGCCGTAGTCGGGATCCTTAGCCACGTCAAAAATAGAGAGGACAGGGTCGCCATCCGGGCCAAAACGCAGGTCGTCAGACGTAATGTCGCCCGAAACAGGATACCCATTCGCATCCCAACCACGGAAATAGACGCCAACGTAAGGAATGCCGGCAGTCCCCGGCCAACTTCCCGACAGCGCCGCAAAAACATTCATATCCGTGCCAGACGGCAAGGAAGCCCGGTTAGCCGGGAACGAGGCGGCCTGATTCTTAAATACGTTCAGGTTCGGCGTGAGTTGGTTGCCCGGCGCAGGCTCAGGATTGCCGTCACGACCAAGACTCATATACTTTGAGCTAAAGCCATCAATCCCCACCAGCACAATCTTCGGCGTATCGTTGATGACGGCGGCCACTTCTACGCAGCCTGTCACCCCATTGTTCAGGTTAGCATTAATCTGAAATGTCGCTTCCGCCCCCTCTGGCAGCATGACGTTTGGGCTGCCCGTCATCACAAAATTGCGGCTCTGGCCCACATCCAGCCCGGCAAACAGGATAGTTGAGGCGGGCGTGCCCACTGGGGAAAAGCCACTGTCCACATTAGCCAGGCTGGCCGACCATTCTGCGGCATCTGCGCTGACAGAAATAGCCCCCGCTGCCATGCCTGGCCCCGGATTCGCCAATTCCACCACGAATGACGTCTGCGCGCCATTATTGACACGGTGGGGGCGCGCGGCGTCAACCGTTACCTGGCTGAGCGAACCAGGTACACAAGAAACGGCGGCCGCCCTGCCCGGAAATGACAAACTTGGAACCACACCATATAAGAGCAAACAGATGGAAATAATCACTAATGTGAAAAGTACAATGCGCTTCTTCATTTTCCCTTTCCCTCGAAACTGAATTTATATGCTTAGTTGGCAGCAAATTCGAACACCTTCACCAGAAGGATAGTAGCAAACAAACGCGCCAGGGTCAACAAATGACCTATGCTCTTCCCCATCCAAAGGCGCGTGCTATAATCGAGAGCGTAGCAGCAAAAACGACCTTTGCCTAATTCGTGGCTATTGTTCAGGAGGTAGAACCATGTCCGTGCCTGTCCCCCCTCTCACTCTCGGCGTTGAAGAAGAGTATCAAATTATTGATCCGGGAACGCGAAACCTGCATTCCTACATCACCGAATTTCTGTCACAAGATAAACAGCGTACCACTGGACTTAACTTAATGCCTGAGCTCATGCAGTCGCAAGTCGAAGTGGGCAGCCATATCTGCCGCAATGCCAAAGAAGTGCGTCAGGAACTCATACGCCTGCGCCGCGCCGTTTGTACGTTGGCAGCCGAAAACGGGCTGCAAATAGCGGCAGCCTCGACGCATCCCTTTGCCCAGTGGGAACAGCAACAAATCACGGAAGGTGTGCGCTACAAGGAACTGCTAGATGACATGCAGGGGGTGGCCCGGCGCCTGCTCATTTTTGGCATGCACGTTCACGTTGGTTTTGGCCCGACGCTGGAAGACAAGAACCTGATGATCGAAATCATGAATCAGGCGCGTTATTTTATTCCCCATTTGTTGGCTCTGTCCACCAGCTCCCCATTCTGGCAAGGTAACCACACGGGTCTTAAATCTTATCGCAGCGTCGTCTTTGAAATGCTGCCGCGCACCGGCATCCCCCACTCGTTTTCCTCCTGGAGCGAATACAAAGAGTATGAGTCAGTATTAATGAAGACGGGCGCGTTTGGCAAGAAGGACCCGGTAGCTAAAATCTGGTGGGATATTCGCCCCCATCCCCGCTTTGATACGTTGGAGTTCCGTATTACGGATATTTGTACCACGGTGGACGAAGCTGTGTGCATTGCGTCGCTGTTCCAGGCTATTGTAGCCAAACTCGTCAAGCTGCGACAGCAAAATCTCTCCTGGCGGCATTATCGCCACATGTATATCACCGAAAACAAGTGGCGGGCCATGCGGTATGGCATCGAAGGCAAGTTAATTGATTTCGGCATTCAGGAAGAACGCCCCTACCATTTCTTAATGGAAGAGTTGTTAGAGATTCTGGATGATGTGGTGGATGAACTGGGCAGCCGGAACGAGGTCAACTATGTCCGTACTATTATGAAGAACGGTACCAGCGCCGACCGGCAGGTGCGCGTTTACCGCCAGCACGGCGGCGACGAAAATAGGGAAGAAGCGTTGAAAGCAGTAGTGGACAATCTGGTACAGGAAACGAAGTCAGGCTTAGGACTGGATTAGGCTTATCTCCCTAAAATGTGCGATGTTTGAAGTTGCCGGCAATCACTGTGCCGGCAATTTTTACATCCAGCAGTTCCGCCTGGGGCACGGCAAATAAATCCCGATCATAAATCGTCAAATCAGCCAGCTTCCCCGGGGCAATAGACCCCGTTTTCCCCTCCTGCCCGCTCGTATACGCCGCGGCCCAGGTAAAAGCGTGGATGGTCTCCGCCATTGTCAACTTTTGCGCCGGGAACCAGCCATCCGGAGCGTGACTGCCATCGGGTCGCCGCCGCGTCACCGCTGCATAAATCCCTAGCAGCGGCTCAATCGGCTCAATGGGACAATCGGAGCCAAACACCAACGTCGCCCCTGTATTCAAAACCGTGCGCCAGGCGTAACTATATTGCGCCCGCTCGGGGGGGCCCCAGTAACGATCAGCCATTTCCATGTCCGACGTGGCGTGCGTGGGCTGCATAGAAGCAATCACGCCTAACTGTGCCAGCCGCTGCTCATCCGCCGGATGGAGCAACTGCACATGCTCTATACGATGGCGCAGCGGGAAATGGGATGGCAAATCTACCCCGGCAGTTTCTACACCTGCCGCGGCAGCCTCCACGCCTGCCAGCCGCCCGGCCTCCTCACGGCGAATGATCTCATAAACATCCAGCACATCATGATTCGCCTTGTCGCCAATGGCGTGCACAGTGACGCTGAGGCCGCCAGCGCTGGCCTGGCTGGCAATTTGCAGCATCTCCTCCTTGTCTGTTACGGCAATACCCCGATTATCTGGCTCGCCTACATAGGGTTCCACCATTAAGGCGGTGCGCGGTCCTAATGCGCCATCGGCAAAAATCTTGACCCCGCCCAACCGCAGCCAGTCGTCGCCAAAGCCAGAACGTAAGCCCACCGCCAGGGCTTGTTCAACGTAGCGGGCGGGTATGTTCTTGACTATGCGCAATCCAAGTTCCCCGTTTTGATGCAGCATTTGCAGCGCCTGGAAGCAAGTGCTGCCATCAAAATCGTGCAATCCCACCAGGCCGGCCCGCCAGCAGTTGGCCTGAGCCTGGCGCATGGCGTCGGCTACTTCGGCAGCGGTGGGCGGCGGCACGCAGCGGGACACCAGTTCCATGGCGTCTTCAAATAAGATGCCTGTCGGGCGGCCAGCTTCATCTCGCTGAATGTGGCCGCTGGGCGGATCGGGGGTGTAGGGAGTGATGCCGGCAATCTGCAAGGCGTGGCTGTTGACCCAGGCGGCGTGGCCACTCTTGTGATTGAAGATGGCAGGTCTGTCGCCAGTCACCTGATCCAGGTCTGCCGCCGTAGGGAAGCGGCGATCTACCCACGACTCCTGCGTCCAGCCGCGCCCGCGCAGCCAATCGCCCGACGCCGCCCGCGCCGCGCCAGCCCCCACCCGCTGCACGGCTTCGGCCAGCGTAGGAACCTCGAACAAATCAATGTGGCGCAGGCTGAGGCTGTACCATTGAAAGTGTACATGCGCATCCACCAGCCCCGGCGTCACGGCCCGTCCCTGCAGATCAATCCATTCGCCGCCAGGGGCCAACAGCGCCTTCATGTCCACATCGCGGCCCACAGCCAGAATACGCCCATTGGCCACAGCCACCGCCGTCACCAGAGGCTGCCGCGCCTCTATAGTATGAATACAACCATTGGTAAGAACCAGATCGGCTAACATCGTTCTCTACGGCTCCTTGACAATGGCGTCATAAATGGTCTGCAATTCTTCATCGGAATAAAAATGGATGACAACCTTGCCAGCGCCTTTCTTATTCTTCTGCACGCTGACCCGCGTACCCAAAGAATCGCGGAATGCAGTTTCCAGGGCGCTCAGTTCCGGCGGCAGCGCAGGAGCAGGTTTAGGTGGCGGCTTTTCCCCTGACTTGATTTTGCGGGCAATCGTTTCTGCCTGGCGCACGCTGTAGTCGTGTTTGATAATCAGGCGCATCAGGCTGAGTTGGGCAGCGGGTGTGGACAGCGGGATCAGGGTGCGAGCGTGGCCGTAACTGATCTGTCCGCTGCTAACGGCCGCCTGAACTTCCTCTGGCAGCTTCAACAATCCAACCTTGTTAGCTACTTCTGAACGGCTCTTGCCCACTCGCTGCGCCGCCTCAGCTTGGGTCAGGGCGAACTCTTGCAGCAGGTGGTTATAGGCCATGGCTTCTTCAATAGGATTCAGGTCGGCGCGTTGAATATTCTCCACCAGGGCCAGTTCCAGGCGCGCCTGCGATGAGACATCCTTAATCACTACAGGCACGCGATGAATGGCGGCCAGACGGCAAGCCCGCCAGCGCCGTTCGCCGGCAATCAGGGTATATTGGTCTGGCTCATCCTGGGTGACAATGAGGGGCTGAATCAGGCCATGCTCACGAATGGAGTCAGCCAGTTCTTGCAGGGCTTCCGCATTGAATTCAGTTCGCGGCTGGTGTGGGTTTGGTCGGATAGCCTCAATAGGAACGGTAAGAATGCCAGAATTACGTTCTGCATCTTCGTCACCTGTGGGAATCAACGCCTCTAAGCCGCGACCCAACGCCTTTCGTTTTGTCATAATCTATCCAGCCTGCCCTTTCTGCCCGCGCCCATTCGCTTTGGCATAATCATTCGTAATCAACTCCGCCGCCAGCAGTTGGTAGGCCAGTCCGCCGGGTGAGGTTGGCGCATATTGGTTGATGGGCTGGCCAAAGCTGGGAGCCTCACTGAGGCGTACGTTGCGCGGAATAATGGCCCGAAAGACCTGACCAGGGAAATGAGCGCGCACTTCCTCCACTACCTGGCGGCTCAGATTCGTGCGCGCATCATACATGGTCAGGATGACACCGCGTACCCGCAAGCCGGCATTCAAATGGCGGGCCACTAATTGGATGGTTTGCACCAACTGCGACAGACCTTCCAGAGCCAGGTATTCGCACTGCACCGGAATCAAGACGCCATCGCGAGCGGCCGTCAGGGCGTTCAGCGTCAACAAGCCCAGGCTGGGGGGGCAGTCAATTAAAACGTAATCGAAATCATCTACCACCGATTCCAGGGCTGCCTTCAGGCGGTATTCGCGGGCAATGACGTTGACCAGTTCTACTTCCGCGCCGGCCAGAGCCGGGTTTGCCGGCAGCAGCTTTAAACCCCACGCGTCATAGGTAACCATCACCGTTGTCGCCGTCACCTGTTCTAGCAGGAGGTTATAGGTGGAAACGCGAATGTTGTCCTTGCGAAAGCCGAATCCAGAGGTGGCGTTGGCCTGGGGGTCTATATCTACGACTAATACCTTGCGACCACTGGCAGCCAGATAGGCGCTCAGATTAATAACGCTGGTCGTCTTACCGACGCCCCCTTTCTGATTAGCAAATGCGTATATTTTTGTCATAGGGTGTGTCATCGCTTCTGACAGATTCTGCGCCCGCAAATACCGCGGCCATGTGAGTAATGAGCCGGGCTTTGGCGGATAGATTTGGCTGCGTTACGGCATAGGATGCCACCTGGACGGCATATCGGGCAGCATCCCAGGGGGCCGTGTCGGGGTCTATGCGCTGCGCCTGCCATAAATATAAATGAAAAGCAGCCGCAAATATATCACCGGCTCCTGTCAGAGACCCCACAGCAACGGCGGGCGCAGGGAAATCGCGCGCCTCTTCTGCCCAAAAAACGGTACAGCCCCGTTCGCCGCGGGTGAGCACCAGCAGTCGCGCCCAACGGCGATACTGGCCCAGCATAGCGGGTTGCAGCAGATCTTCCTCGCTCAGGGTAACGACATTGGCCAACGGCAGCACCGCGGCGGCTTTTTCCCAAGGCCGCGGATAGATGTTGCCCGCCTCATCCCAGCCACGCAACCATCCTTGCGGGGTCAGGCCAACCAGGCTGTCCGCGAAATGGTGAATTAGCTCCGGGTCAATTTCGTCAGCCAATGGCCCCAAATGGACAATGGGGGTATGTCGCCAGGCCATAGGCACAGAGGTTAATCCAATACGCTCCGCCACACCATGTATCTTTTGCACGCGCCCTTGCGGTGTGTAAATATTCTCGAAGGTGGTACTTTGTCTGGCGGGTATGGTATGCACGGCAATGTCTGGCAGAGCCTGGGCGGGATCAAAATCCGGGCCGGCGCTGGTGACGATGGCAGCAGCATAACCGAGAGAGCGAGCGGTTATGCCGGCATAAGCCACCGTCCCCCCTACTTCATACCCTGTGGGGGTCAAGTCGCGGGCCACGTGCCCGATGACCAGATAATCGAAATGGTGTGGCAACAACGCCTCCAGAATTCACGCCGCCAGCCGCCAGGTGCCCGGCGCGTCGTCCCCACGGTAGCAGCACCTGGCGCAACAGTCTTAAGCGCCTGGTTGCTCTGGGGCTAACAATGACTTCATGATAACGCCTCGTCCCCTCGCTAAAGCAGAAGGGCGGGGTGAGGGTTGGTTCTCGCTCTGATTCTAACATATTCGCAGTAATGGTCTAATCTCAGCTTGTACATGAAGCACAACGTTCCCTGTATTATTTTGTGCTCACATCCCTCTACTATAATCAGGAAAGAACAGAATATCGCCCACCCCGTAACTTTTGTATGGTTGTTACAAATAAAAGCCATGTTGCCTGTTAGAATTGCTGTTGCCAGACTGGACTTGCAGTGTTACCATAGCGGATGTTTGTCTATAATCCGCAGTTACTTCACAAATTGCGTCACTACCCGAAATAATCTGCTCTCCATATTTATTTGCCCTGTCGCTTAACCTGCTGGTTTAGTCCAGATTCATTGCGCAGTATTCCCACAGATTATTACAATTGTCGTTATTATTCTTGATAGATTCAAGGAGGTATCATGCAACGTGCGCGCTCATCGGCGAGGGTAGGTTTGTTTACCCTGGCACTGACCTTTCTGATGGTCACCCTGGCTGGCGCAGCTTCCCCATCAGGGACAATTCCTTACCAGCCACTCACAACTGAATCGCTGGCTGCGCCTGGCAAAATTGTGGTCAAAGTGGCCCCATCCATTGCCCAGGCATGTCGCACCGCACGTGAACACATTGCGCAGATAGAAGCTTCTGGGGGTATGGCCTCCCTGCTGCGTCATTATCAGGTAGAGACTGTCGTG
>CAZDSN010000008.1:0-21028 GCA_964507675.1 uncultured Ardenticatenaceae bacterium
GCCCTGCCTGATAAGAACGCCACCCTTCGCGGCTCACCAGACGCTGTAATGTTTGCAGCTCGCGCACCTGCTCTTCCAGGTTCTGGCTCAGCCGCGTGCTTTCAATAGCGCTGGCGATCTGGCCGCACAGCCCTTCCAGCACAATTTGATCCTCCAGGGAAAGCTGGCCGGTCTGACTGCTTTGCACATCCAACACGCCCAGAATGTTATCGCCAAACCGGATGGGGACAGCCAACTCTCCCCGGGTTTCCGGCAGCAAGTTATTTGGCTGCCAGGTGGGGTCGGCGCTGACATCTGGGCGCAGTACCGCTCGGCCGCTGGCGGCGGCCACGCCTACCAGACCTGTGCCCAATGGCAGCGCATGGCGACGGGCCAGCATCCTGGCTCCCACTGTCCCATAACCGACTATCAGAGCAGCCTGATCGCGGAGCGGATCAACGCGGAACAACTGCGTGTGGTAATAGCCAAACTGCTCTTGCACCAGGTCTACTACTCGCTGGTACAGGACGTCTAGATTGGCGGCGCGAGCAATTTCCTGGCTGATCCGGGTGACCAACTGCATCTGGTTGCTGCGTCGTTGCAGTGATTCACGGATATTGGTTTCTAGCTGCTTACGTTCCGCAATCTCTGTTTCCAATTGCTCCAGATAGCGGGCATTGGTCACGGCCAGACCGATGGTTTTGCCAATGGCCAGCAGCGTTTCCTGCTGGGCGGGTGTGAAGTGGGGAAGCTGGCTAAAGGCCAGACTGATCACGCCTGCTACTTGATTCTGGGACAATATCGGCACGGAGACAACGCCTTTCATGCCCATTGCCGCCAATACCTGCTGCACCATTGGGTCCATGCGTGGGTCATGGGTCAGGTCTTCAAAGATGATGATTTCGTTCCACAAGGTCGTCACCGCCGCCAGGCTGCCTTGCAGCGGAAATTCCGGACCAATGGGAGTGGCTTCACTGCCAATGCCCGATAGGGATAGCAAACGAAGCAGCCCGGCTTTTTCATCGAGGGTAAACAGTGCTCCCAGAGGAGCCTGGGCATAGGCAGTCACTAATTCCAGAGCGCGGTGGACGACGCGGCCCAGGTCGGGTGAACCATAGAGCGTATTGGCAATCTGGTTGATAACGGTCAGTGATTCGGCCTGGGAGCGCAGCGCTTCTGCCGATTTTTGCTGGGCGTCAATGTCGCGGGTGGTGGCAATGATTTCCAGGAGTTCGTTGCTGCCGGCAGCATAAATGCCGCGCCCATTTGACTCCACCCAACCATAAGTGCCATCGGGACGGCGGAAACGGTAGATAACGCGCTGTACGCCTGGTTCGGTCATCATGGCCATGTGCGCTGCCTGCACCTGTTCCAGATCGTTGGGATGAAAGAAGTCGTAGATAGACCGCCCAATCAAATCGGTTGGTTCATATCTTAAGACGGTGCGGCTGGCCGCAGACACATATTGGAAGACGCCATCACGAGTGTAGCGGGCAAACACATCACCCGCGTTTTCAATAATAAAGCGATAATGCTCGGGCTCTAGTTCAGCGCTGGTTGGCTGAATGACAACCTTAAACAAGATTTCGGAAGGCACCGCCAGGCGCGTCAGGGTGAGCCGGACGGGGAAACTGTTGCCCTGGGTGCAGCGGGCGCGCCAGGCAAACTGTTCGCTGCGCCCGGTTTCAGCATGAGCGAATCGGGTTTTCAGGAGATCCGCCGCCTCGGGTGTGGCGGCAAACTGCGTCAAGGGACGCCCTAGCAGCCTATCTGGCTGCCGGCAGTTAAACACAGTCAAAGCCTGCGGGTTGCTGGCAATGATCTCCTGCGGGCGGGCCAGCAGCACAGCTTCGCTGTCAGCTTCAAACAGAAGCCGGTAAAGGTCGTTTTGGTCAGGCATGTTTATTTGTCCCCATTAGCTGGCGCGTTCACCTCATTCTCTGGGCTGAGGTAGATAAACGTCTGGCGCCCTAACGCTTTGCCTACCTCTTGCGCAGCCACTCGCAAGACCGAGTTGACGTCGGTCGTGTTACGCACCCGGGCCGTGACCTCCCGCAAAATGCGTTCTTGTTGGGCGCGGGCCTGCGCTTCTTGCAACAACTGTTGGTTGGAAATAGCAATAGCCACCTGTGTTCCTACTGAACTGTAGATACGGTGTTCTTTCTCTGTGAAGGTACGAGGTTCCGTCCAATTCAGGTCTAACATGCCCAACCAGCGTCTCCCCAATTTTAAGGGTATGAGACCCAGCGCGTTCATGTCGTGGTAAATGCGGCGCGTCACTTCATTGATACGCTGATCGTGGTGCAAGTTGCCAATAAGCAGAGGAGCCTCTGAATCCTTAAACCAGAGGCGGAAGCCGGACATTTTGCGTACGTCGAAGCGGTAACCGGCAGGCGACGTTTCACCGGTGAAGTCTGGGGCACGCCAGGTGTTGCGCACAATGGCGTACTGAGGGGCGCCCTCTTCATCCAGCTCGATAGAGGAGAGCGTGATGCGCTTAATGCCAGGCACAATGGTGGGCGAGGACATAATGTGCAAAATATTGGTCAGGGTGGTGGCTGCGTTTAGCTGGCGGCTGACTTGATAAAGCACATCTGTTTCGGCCAGGGCTTCCTGCAGTTGGGCAAACAACTGGGACTGCTTGATAGCGGCGGATATCTGGAAGACGATGGTTTCCACTAACTGTGATTCTGTTGGAGAGAAGGTACGCTCTTTTTCCAGAATGTCCATGCCCATCGTGCCGATGATGTCGTTGCCGGCAAAAAGCGGGTACAAAACCAATGTTTCTGTGCGTCGCCACCGCATGACATCGTGGATAGGAGCCGTGCGCGGATTTCGTTGTGCATCCCTGATAATGACAGGTTTGCGCGCTTGCACCACTTCCTGCGACAATTCATTCCCTTCCAGTTCAAATACCGTTCCAACAGCGCTGATGTCTTCAGCATTGCGCGAGGCGTCAGCATAGACGACCAGCGAAGTGCGGTCAGGGGTGAAGAGAGCAATACCTACATGCCCCATGTCCAGGACGCTTACCAGTTCGGTGGCAATGGCCTGTAGATTCTGGTGGAGATCCAGCGTGGAACTGACAGTGGATACCACACGATTGACTAAAGCCAGTTCCTGGTTACGTCTTTGCGTTTCCAGGGCGCGCTGCTCGGCCAGCTCGCGACTGCGCAGGTTTTGTACGGCCACTGCTGCCTGTCCGGCCAGGGCCATCACAATGCGAATGTCCCGTTCCGGGAATATGGTTGGCTGCTGGTAAATGGCATTGATGTAGCCAATCCACTCGCCGGCTGCTTCCAGAGGTACGAAAATAGTGCTGATGGCCCCAAATTGGTCAGCATAGAGGGCGCGCACATGGGGGTCGAGGTCAGGGGCTGTGCGCACATCCTCAATGATGGTGGGCGCATGGGGGTGGATGATGCTAAAGGCGGAGGGAAAATCAGTGAGCCGGTAGGCATCCATGACGCGCTGGGGCGCAAGCTCAGTGCGGCGGGCCAGCACGTGTACCCATTCAGGTTGTCTTGTTTCTGTCCAGGATTGGTCAAAAAAGTTCAAGCTGATATTTTGTGCGTTGTTGCCAATGATGGTACGGCTGTAGAGCACGTTTAGAATATCATCATAATCTTGGGCCTGATTCAGCTCGCTGCTCAGGAGGTAGAGTTCCTCTGTTTCGGCCAGCGCCTCTTCTGTTTCCTGCGTCAGTCGCAGGTTCTCCAGGTGGCTGCTTAAGCGGGCGGCCACGTCCCGAATCAGATCAACGGCAAACGGCGTCTGTGCGTCCAGAGCGATTTCCAGTAATCCGACGTGCTCTTCACGTACTTTCAATTCTTGCTGTAAGGTGGGCGCTGTGTCTGCTGCAGTTGTAGTTGCCGGCACAACTTCTCCTTGATGATAGATATATCCCATTGATTGCCCGTCGCTGTCTGCCGCATACTGCTCCCAGGCCCGTCTAGTCAGGCGGCGGGTGGCTGCCTCTGCTTCTTCGCGGTAACGATTGGCTTCGGCCAGCAGACGTAGACTGTTAACGCGCTGCGCCACCTGTTCGGCCACCGCTTGCAGCAGGCTCTGTTGCTCTTCCAGTAGCGTGCTGCCCTGACTGCTTTCATCAGGTTCAACCAGTATGGCGCCAATGGGTTCACCTGTGAGCGTGATACTGGTTGCCAGCGTTGCCTGGTTGCCTACCGCCGCCTCTTCCAGCAGTGGTTCGATACCATTTGGCGTATAACGATAGCCCACAAATTCACGCCGCTGCAGGGCGTCCATATATTCTTGCCATCCTTCATGGGTAAGGCGGCGAGCCTGGGCTTCAGCCTGGCGGCGGATTTGGAGGGTCTCAGAGAAGAGGCGGGCGTTTTGGATGGTGATAGCTAGCTGACCGGCGAGCGCCGCAAATGCCGGCAGACTCTCCTCTGTCAATCCATTCTCCTGATTGCTCTGCAAGTCCAACACTCCGACTACATCGTTGCCAATGAGCAGTGGCACTGCTATTTCCGAGCGCGTGTCGGGCAACAGTGGATTGGGGCGAAACAGGAGACTGTTTTGGGTGTCAGCCACAACAATGGCGCGCCGTTCGATAGCTGCCTGCCCGTTAATGGAGGTAGGACCTAACGGAAGGCGGTGACCGCGGCGCACCAGTTCCTCACCCAGCAGCCCTGTGCCTGCTTGCAGCGTCAATGTTTGTTTGTTGGCGTCGAGTAAATAGACCTGGGTGTAATATAAATCAAAACGGGCGCGGATAAGCTCTACAGCATCGGCCAGCAAGGTATTCAGGTCGCGCACCTGGGACAGAGAGCGGCTGACTTCGGCGGCCAGGATCAGGTCACGGGTACGATCGGCTACGCGCTGTTCCAACTGTTCGTACGATTCCCGCAGCCATTCGGTCATTTGAGCGAAGGCCAATGATAGGTCGCCAATTTCGTCACGGTAAGGCAGGGGAGTTACCGGCTGAAAGTCTCTCTGGGTCATAAGCCGCGTCTGTTGAATCAAAGTGCTGACCGGATTGGTAATGCTGCGGGTAACGCTTAGCCCCAATAAGAAACTGGCGCCAACGGTTAACGCCGCCGCCATAATCCAGTAATTATTGGTGCTGGTTTGCACACGTACGGACTCCGCCACAGCCTGGTCTACATCGGTTTGGGTACCCTGGCGGAATTCGTCCAGACTTGTCGCCAGGCGGCGCTGCAAGGAGGCCATTTCCGTATGGCGCACTACCTGACCTCTGACCCAATTACCTTGCTGCATCAGAATTTCTACTTCGCGCACCATCCTGATTAACTGGTTGCCTAAAAGGACGAGCGTGTCAATGTTCGTTTCCCGATCAACGCCCAGAGAAGGTTGGCTGCCCAGTTTTAAGTTGTGCAGTTCTGTGAGGCGAACAATAAATTGGGCAGTCTGGTCTTCTAGCTGCTCGTCAATCAAGTTAGTGCGGCGGCTTAGCAGTACACTATCTACCGTGCTGACGATGTCGGTCCAGTTGTTGCCTAATTCTACGGCGCTTTGAACCTGCTGTACCCCTTCCAGGGTGGCATCAACTGTGGTTCGAGCCGTGGAGGTAAACCACAATCCCAGACCGCTGGTAATCAATACCAGCAGAGTCATTACCAGAAAACCCAGACCAATCCGTTGTCCCAGGGATAGATTACGTCTCATGCTTGTCTCCTGCTGGCCAGATACTGGTTAGCTGCCACTGAGGCAGCTTGGCCTGACTGGCGGGCATCAGGAAGCGGCGTCCGATTGGCTAGCGCGTGATCAGAGCCAGGTCTACAGGAATAAATGACGGTACAGATTCCCCGTGCAAATGCTGCATAATTGTCTCAACGCTCAGCAGCCCCATTTCTCTGGGCTGTTGGACTACTGTGGCGTCCAACTCCCCATCTTCTAGGGCGGTTATAGCATCTTCTATGGCATCAAAACCGACAAAGACTATCTCGTCCAACCGTCCGGCTTCTTTGGCGGCGGCAATGGCCCCCAAAATCATTTCGTCGTTTTGCGCAAACACGCCATTTATTTGGGGATTATCTGCCAGCATTTGGGCGAATACGTCGTGCCCTTGTTGGCGATCAAAGTTGGCTGTTTCCCTGGCAATGACCTGGATGTCAGGGTATATGGTGATGACATTGTCAAAACCCAGCCCCCGATCCTGAGCGGCGGAGGTGCCGGGAATACCTTCGAGTTCTACCACATTGCCGCTCTCATTGATGGTTTCCACCAGATAGCTGGCAGCCATTTTGCCGCCGGAGACATTGTCGGAGGCAATGTGAGACACAACATATTCGCTGTCCGCGCTGCGGTCTACCGTGAAGACGGGAATGCCGGCATCAAATGCCTGCTGCAGCGCCTGTCCAATCTCTGTGCTGTTCACCGGGTTAATCAACAAAGCATCTACCTGTTGCCCTATCAACGCCTGAATCTGTGCGGTCTGTTGCTGCACATCGTCCTGCGCATCTTCAATCACCACTGTCGCTGCAAAACGCCCGGCAGCTTCCACCACCCCTTCTTGCAAAGCCACAAAGAACGGGTTGTCCAGATTAGAAAGCGATACGCCAATGACAATGGTTTTGACCGGTTCTGGCGTTGGCGTGGCTTCTGGGGCGGTTTCGGTTGGGGCACAAGCCGGCAGCGCCAGCATAAAAACAGCCGCTAACAGAACGAACAGGCGAATTCTCAACGGCAGCATAATCACTTCCTTCACGATGATTGGCCATAGGCGGCAGGCTTTACGCTTAACAGCACACCCGCTTGCTGCGCATTCAGGGCCTGACCCAATTCTGTAGCTGCCACAGCCAGCACTTCTTCTATCGTATTGGCCTGCTGAATCTTTTGGCCAATGGTATTGATGTGGAATTCGTAAGCCGCCAGGCGATGAGCCACCTCATAGGAGCGCGCATTTTGTAAGGCAATGGCCACCTGGTTGGCAATAAGCTGCAGCAGGTCCACGTCGCTGCTGCCCAGGCCATGGCGAACGTTATGCTGCACGTCCAGCACGCCGCTGATTTCGTTGCCCGTGATGATAGGCACGGCCACTTCGGCCCGCGTGTCGGGCAGCAGTGGGTTTGGCAGCCAGCGCTCATCGGCCATCACATCGGGCACCAACACTGGTTGGCGGCTCTGGGCGGCAAACCCGACTAAACCTTTTCCTGCCGGAATGCGGTGATTGCCTAACAACATCGCCCGTCCTGCTTCGCCCGTCCCTCCAGCCAGCACCAGACTGCCCTGCCTTTTGTCAAACAAGTAAATGTGGACGTGATAGTAATGAAAGGCGCGCTGCACTTGCTGCACAATGGCGTTGATCAAATCACTCTGATCCAGGATTGTGGAAAGTTGGCGGCTGACATCGGCGCTGATTTGTAGGGCGCGCGTGCGTTCTAGAATGCGTTTCTCTTGCTGCTCCTGGGTCTGCAGCAGCTTATAATTGGCTTCGTTAAGCTGATGGACTGTTTGCTGCAGGCCATTGATGAATAGATAAAACAGGAGGGAGGCCACCGTTAACCCTGCGGCGACTGAAATCCAGTAAGCCAACGTGGTTGTTTCAAAAATAGTTTGCGGCAGCCAGCCTTGTCCGGCGGCAATGACCATCAGGGTACCGCTGAGGAGAGTCAGCCCGGTGAGGAAAAGGGCGGCACGAACGCCTAAGACAAAACTGGCGATTAGAATGATGATGACGAAATTGCTAAACGCGGGCGCCTGCACGCCGCCGCCAAACAAGGCAAAAAGAGTAAGCAGCAGCCAGATCGGATAAACGAAGCTGTAGCTGGCCAGGCGTAAACGGTTGTGATGCAAAGCCCACACGCTCAATAGGAGGACCGCCATCAACGGGATAGTGCGTACGATGACACTGGCAAATGGCAGTTTGGAAAAAAACAAACCTATCAGGGTTATGATCAAAATGAGAGTGAGGGTTAACCAAACCAGGGCATTCAGTAGCAGGGCTACGCGCTGCTCGTTGGCGTCAACATAAATGGGAGGAGCCAACCATTTCTTCAATTTGTCAAGCATAGGTTTGTATCCTTCAACGACGCTATGACAGCGTGCATACAGTCTGTTCTTCTCATCAATCCCATGCAGCGATTTCTTCCCGTCTGAGCCGGAGAATTGGCGGGGTTAGACCCGGCAGACCTAGGCGGGTTCGCTGGGGTTGCCATCAGCCTGAGGCGCGGCGCTCAACCGAATCTGGGCATGAGGCGCGCCCAAGGCGTGCCCTAATTCGCGCACAGCCACTTGCAAGGCTGTGTTAATGGAGGTTGTGCGTTGGATTTTCTGTGTAATGCTGTTCAGGAGCGCCTCTTGTTCGGCGCTGCGCTGCGCGGCCTGGAAGCTGGCTGCATTTTGCAGGGCAATGGCTGCCTGACTGGCGATGGCCTCTAATACGTCACTATCCTGTATGCCCAATCCATTGACCACGTTGTGCTGTACGTCCAACACGCCTAACACGCGGTTGCCTAAAGTAATAGGTACAGCGATTTCTGCCCTGGTTTCTGGGAGTAAGGGGTTAGGCAGCCATTCAGATGAGAGGGAGACGTTGGGTACGAGCTGTGTGGTATTGGACTGGCCCGCCCGCCCTACCAGACCGCGGCCCAAAGGTAGGGCATGCTTGATGGCTAACATTTGTTGAGCGGGTTCCCCGGTTCCCCCAGCCAGAAGCAGCCGTTGGTTCGCCGGCTCTAGCAGATAAATATGCACGTGGTAGTAGTGAAAAGCGCGTTGAATCTCTTCGACGATGGCGGAAATCAGTTGTGACTGGTCCAAAATGGTAGACAGGCGGCGGCTGACTACGGTGCTCAGCTCCAGCGCTCGCGTTCGTTCAGTCACGCGTTGTTCCAGCGATTGGTTCAATTCCTGCAAGCGGCGGTTGCTTTCAGCCAGATCCCGTTCACTGCGATTGATGCGATTCAGGGCGTTGTTTAAGGAACTGGTGGCGTACTGCACTAACAAAGCTGCCAATGTGAAAATGACGGCGTATAGCATCCAGTCAATCAGGCCAGCCGTGGGAGTAAGGGGGACGTAGATGATGCCGGCATTTTCCAGATAATAAACGAGAAAGGTAGCGGCAATGCTGGCTACTGTGAACCCCATCAGGATGGAGCGTTCGTTTAAGAGCAGACTGGAGAGGATGATCGTCAAGATAAAGGCGCTTGTACCCACATTCCGCACGCCGCTAAACACCAAAATGTTGAGCGTGACGACCACAAAAAGTGACCCGGCTAACAAAATACTGGCCTGCCGCACATAGCCACGGTGCAGCAGCGCCCGCAGCCAAAGCATGAAGAGAACCAGCACCAGACTACCGCCACCCGTAGTCAGGTATGAGATGGCATTGGTTTGAGATGTGGCGTTAAGGGCAGTCAGCAGCAATAACAGAGGAGCTGTTACGACTGCGCCCACAATGAGAGCCAGCAAGGCTGTGTTTAACAGGCGGGCGGCGCGTGCTTTTTCGCTGTCGGCAAACTCGGGGAGAGCGATGAACGCCCGGATCCGATCAACAAGCATAGCGAACTCCTCCAACAATGGTGAAACTTATGTAGTCAATGGCATCGCCACAATTGGCAGCGATGCGACCGCAGTGGCATGAAAGGGCGCCTGGGTGGAAAGCCGTTTACAAATTACAAATTGAACGCTGTCTGGTAGCATGGTAGACAGAACCAGGTCACAACAGATTCCACGGTACACAGCCGCGCGCCATAAACTGCCCCGACACATCCAGGGGAGTGCCTGGTATGTTAACACAAATATAGTTCCCAGACGTGAAAAAGTCGTTGGGCCGCGGTGCTTGAGAGTGGGAAAAAAGTAAGGGGGCTTAAATACCCGGCAAATCGGCAGCCGGCAGCGGCGGCATTGCCGCGGGATACCAATGCTGTCCCAACCGCTGCCCCAACCCTAAAATCAAGGGACGCTGCCACACAGCCTGATACGGCGCGGCGGCTTCGGCTCGCCCCGTTTTATCTTGCGCCCACGTCTGTCGTAAAAAGGCGAAATCATGCAAGATGGCGCGGAACTGGTCTGTCGTCAGGCTGTAGCCGGGTTGTTGGCTCCAATAGCATTGCACATCCCCCAACAGTAGCGGCGGCAGAATCCCGAAGGATAGCAGTGGTTTCCCAAACGCCAGATAGAGCGTGATCAAGGGTATCTCTTCCCCATAGAGGGCGCGCATCAGCTCAGCGCGGGTGACTGCCTTACTTTGCTGCGCGGCGTGCAGCAGCGACTGCCAGGCTGCTTCTAGCGTAGGCATGATGGTCCACCACAAGGTATGCGCGCTGGTTGCTGGCGTTGCTGCCATGAGCCTGGCGGCGGCCTCTTGCAGTTCAGGTACGTATTCGCTGCCTATCAACCGTACGCGCCAGCCATGCCGCGCATAATCGTTAAGAGCCTCTGGCCCGGCTACGCCCCATTCAGCCCATTGCAACAGCCTGGATCGGTAGACGTTAGCTTCAGCGAAGTTGCCCGGCGTGAGCGTGGGCGAAAAGAGGTGACGCACGCCATTTTGGAAGATCAGGTCGCAACATCCGATAGTTGCCTGGCGAGCCCAACGAAAATACGCATCGCTCCAGGGAGACAGGCCATTGAAGGCAGCCTGCCGCCGCGTGCCCCCTGGGGAATAAACCATGGCTGCCGGCGCTGCCTGCGCCACAACTTCTGGCGACGCAGCCAGAAACGCCTCTAATGACGGGAAATCAGGGGATATCATCAAAACGCTCCATGTTGATATGTTGAGTAGGTAGAAAGTAACCCCGCTAACACCCCAATTAAGCCTTCTTCTCATCATTTTATCCTATTTTCCCTGCTATGCTTCTTCTATAACATTTCAGCAGTGGTTAAAAGCCCTGGTTTGCGGCAATGGCAACCCTGCCTTGTTGTCTTCATTATAACGCTCAGGGTTTCCTACGTTATTTACTATGCTGCATTGGCAGCAGAGAGAACAGAACATGAAGACGAATAGTGAGTTTGCGCGATTACTGGGCGCGCAACGGGGCGTTGTTTCCTCTGACTTATACAGCACAGCCTGGGTAGCCCTGGTACCTTCCCAGGACAATCCGCGCCTGCCGGCATGGCCGGAGACGCTGACCTACATTCGCACCCACCAACTGCCCGATGGCGGCTGGGGGAATCCGCGCGTCTACAACGCGCATGAGCGTACCATTGCCACGCTGGCCTGCCTGTTAGCGCTGGCGCAATGGCCGGCGGCTGACCACGCGCTGCGGATTGAGCGGGGCGTGTTAGCCTTGCACCAGTACGCCAATGATTTGCCATTCGAAGCCCATGAAACGGTGGGCTTTGAACTCTTGCTGCCGCGGTTGATCCAGGAACTAAATCAATATGGTTTGTCGCTGCTGCTGCCCCAGTGGCGCAGCAGTCTGCAAGCCGGACAACAAAAACTGCGTCTGATTGGGGAATTAAAGCTTAACTATGAGCAGCCACGTACCTGGTGGTTTAACATGGAGATGCTTCCTGAGGATTTTCTGGCCCGTGTGGACGAAAGGCTTCTCAACCGGTATGGGGCCATTGAGACTTCCACAGCGGCCACGGCTGCTTATCTACGCGCCCGCCGCCGCTGTGGTCAGGACAGCCCGCGGGCTGCCAACTTCTTACAAGAATTGGTGCGCATAGGGGGTGGGGGGGTAGGTTTTTGCTGGCCTGTTGAGGTGTTTGAACTGCTGTGGACGCTGGACAGCTTCTGGCGGGCAGGCATGAACCCGCATATGCCCTTTGTAGCCACCCTGCTGCGCCAGTTAGATCGCTACTGGGATACTTGCCCTGCCGGCCTCTCTTCCAGCACAGGCTTCCGGGTTAGCGACGGAGACGACACCGTTATGGGGTATGCTGTGCTGCGGTGGGCTGGCCTGCGTCCATCCATTGCGCCGATGCTTTCCTTCTGGGATACCGATCATTTCCGCGCCTATCACGACGAACGAACATCCTCATTATCTGTCAACATGCACGCTCTATCGGCGCTACGGCAGGATTTGCCGCGGCGGGAACATAAGCAGTTAGCCGTGGCAGTGACGGAGTGGCTGCGGCGGGAACTACAGCAGCACAGCGGTTTCGCCGACAAGTGGCATTTCTCCCCCTATTATGTGGCTGCGCACGCTGTTTCCGCGTTTGCGGGTTGGGATAACGACATGGCCCGGCAGGCGGTTGATTACCTGCTGGCGCACCAACTTCCCAATGGGGGATGGGGTATTACGCCATCGGCTACACTGGAGGAAACGGCGCACGCTGTGTTGGGGCTGGCGGTGGCGCAGCGTGTGGGGCTGCTGACCGATCCGCAGCCACTGGCGGCGGCGCAGCGGTATTTCCAACGACGCCAGGCAGACCAGCCACAGGAACGATTGTGGATCGGCAAAACACTCTATCAACCGGTGGGGCTGGTACAGATGGTGCTGTATGCGGCGCGGTCGGCGCTGGCGATGCAGGTCAGCGTGGCTCCCCGCCGTTACTGGCAGGCGTCAGATTGGCTGCCGCTAAAAATGTGGCGTAGATAGTGGCTCTCTGGCTTTTGTTCTATCACGAAACAGCTTGGGTGGGGGCGTACGGCTATGCTTTACAGGGGGCCAAGTTGTTCATCCAGCAGTTTGTTCACCAGGGCGGGGTTGGCTTTGCCGTGGGTGACTTGCATGACCCGGCCCACAAACCAGCCGCGAATTCTGGTTTTGCCGGCACGATACACCGCTACCTGATCCGCATTTTGCGCCAGAATCTCGGCCACAATTTGAGCCAGGCTGGACTCGTCTGAAATCTGAGCCAGACCGCGCGCCGCCACAATTGCTGCTGCAGATTGGCCGCTGGCAAACATTTCTGCCAACACATCCTTGGCCGTATTCTGGTTAATGGTTTGGGCAGCAACCAAATCCAGCAAGGCCACCAGGGCGGCTGGCTGCACCTGCACCTGTTCTATCGCTTGCTTGTGTTCATTCATCAGGCTGAACAGGTTGTTGATCATCCAGTTGGCAACCTGCTTGGGGTCACCGCCGGCGGCCACAGCCTGCTCAAACCAGGCGGCGACACCCTGTTCGTCGGTGAGGATATGGGCGTCGTAAGCCGGCAGGCCAAAATCGGCCAGATAGCGAGCCATTTTGGCATCGGGAAGTTCGGGTAGAGCAGCGCGGGCTCGTTCAATCCAGGCGTCGTCAATGTCTAATGCCGGCAAATCCGGCTCCGGAAAGTAACGATAATCCTCAGCCTCTTCCTTGACGCGCTGCGAAAACGTTGCGCGCTGTCCTTCGTCCCAGCCGCGCGTCTCCTGCACTACGGTCTGCCCCGCTCTCAGCGCGGCGGCTTGCCGTTCAAACTCAAACGCCGTCGCTCCAGCCAGGGCGCGAAAGCTGTTCAGGTTTTTTACCTCGGTGCGCGTGCCAAACTGGGTTGAACCAACCGGGCGCACACTGATGTTTGGCTCTACGCGCAGCACGCCTTTCTCCATGTCGCCTGAATTGACGCCCAGGTAACGCAGTATCTGGCGCAGCTTGACGCCATAGGCGTAAACGGCGGCTGGGGTGTGCAAATCCGGTTCGGACACAATTTCTAACAACGGCACGCCAGAGCGATTGTAGTCTACCAGCGAATAGCCGTTATTCAGGTGGGTGCTTTTGCCTGTATCTTCTTCCATGTGCACGCGCCGAATGCCAATGCGCTGCCATTCGCCTGGCTCAGGCTCAATGTCCAGCCAGCCATTCGTGGCCAGCGGCAGCTCGTACTGGCTCACCTGATAACCTTTCGGCAGGTCCGGGTAAAAGTAATTCTTGCGCGCAAAAATGTTGTGCCTGTGGACAGTGCAGTGCAATGCCAGGGCCACACGCAGGGCAAAATCTATGGCGCGCCGGTTGATTACAGGCAGCATCCCCGGCATCCCCAGGCAAACCGGGCAAACGGCGCTGTTTGGCGGGGCCGTCACGCTGTCTACCACGCGACAGCCGCAAAACATCTTTGATTCGGTTAGCATTTCGGCGTGGACTTCTAGCCCCACGACCAGTTCATATTCTGTCATTCGTTTTCTAGTATTCGCCCCGCGTTGTTTTGCGGAAACCAGAAGTTTCGTGCGAGGTTATCCATGCCGGCGCATGAAGGATTCGATGCGGTTCAACGCTTCTTCAATCTTCTCGTAAGCGGTGGCATAGGAGGCGCGGACGAAGCCACTGCCGCTGGCGCCAAACGCATCCCCCGGCACCACGGCCACATGCTCTTCTGCCAGCAGGCGATTGGCGAAGTCGTCGCTGCTCATGCCGCTGCGCCGGACAGAAGGGAAGGCATAAAATGCGCCGTGCGGCTCGAAGCAGTCCAGCCCCAACGTGTTGAAACCATCCACAATCAGGCGGCGGCGGCGGTCGTATTCTTGCCGCATCCGCTCCACATGCGCGGCCCCGCTTTCCAGGGCCACCAGGGCGGCCATTTGTGCCGTTGTCGGGGCGGACATAATGGTGTATTGGTGTACCTTACGCATGGCCCCCAGCAGGTCGGGAGTGGCGCAGGCATAACCAATGCGCCAGCCCGTCATAGCGTAATCCTTACTAAAACCGCCCAACAGAATCGTGCGGTCGCGCATACCAGGCAGGCTGGGGACACAAGTGTGTGGCACGCCATAAACGAGCTGATCGTAGATTTCGTCGGAAATGATTAGCAGATCATATTGTTCGGCCATGGCGGCGATCTCCGCCATCACGGCGCGGGTCATGACTGCCCCCGTGGGGTTATTGGGGTAGCCGAGCAAGATAGCTTTGGTTTGGGGTGTGATGGCAGCGACAATGTTGGTCGCGGTTACCTGAAAATGGTGTTCCACGTAGGTGGGCACAGTGACGGGTATACCGCCAGCAAACATGACTTCGGGCGCGTAAGAGACAAAGCAGGGTTCAGGGATGATTACCTCGTCGCCCGGGTCGAGGATGGCTGTCATAGCCAGGTAGAGGGCTTCGCTGACGCCGACTGTAATAATGATTTCGTTATCCGGACTGTAGCTGACGCCGTAAAGCTGCTGCAAGTGGTGACTGAGGGCAGTGCGCAGTTCCAGGGTGCCGCTGTTGGAGGTGTAGGCCGTTTCGCCGCGCTGCAAGGAGGCAATGCCGGCATCTAAAATAGGCTGCGGCGTGACAAAATCAGGCTCGCCAATCCCCAGCGAGATCACATTATCCATCGTAGCGGCAATGTCAAAAAACTTGCGAATGCCCGATGGCGGTGTGGCGGCCACGCGGCGCGAAATACGGTGCGAGACGGACTGTATCATAGGTTTATCCTCCGGAAATGACGGTAGAATTGTCGGCTAAAAACAGTTGCTGCGCCCGGCCCTGCACGCGCACGTTTTCCCCAACCAGAGAGTGATCCAGAATGCACATGGCAACGGATGCGCCCGTGTCAATAATGCAGTCACGGATTACGCTGTCTGCTATCCGCGCACCGGGGCCAATAGTAGCGTAAGGCCCGATAACCGAGGCCGTGATCTGGGCGTCAGGGTGCAGATAGACAGGCGGAATAACCGCAAAGCCGGCCGCCGCCGCGCGCTCCGAGGCATCGGTGGTAGCCGCGTGGCGTGACAGGAGTTCGCGGTTGGTGTTCAGGATGTTATTGGGGCTGCCGGCATCCAACCAATACTCTACGGGAGCAGTGCGAAACTTCGCGCCTTGTTCCAGCAGCACCTGATAGGCATCTGCCATAAAATACTCCCCTTTGGTCATTCGCCCTTCGGCCATAACAATGTCAATGGCCTGGCGCAGTTGCCCGGCATCGCGGAACCAGTTAATACCCACCACAGCCAGTTTGTGCTCTGCCGTCGGCGGCTTTTCCACAAAGCGGGACACAAAGCCATCCTCATCAAGCGCCACGACGCCAAAGCTGCGCGGGTCTTCAATTTCCTGTACCAGAAAAGTGGCATCCCCATCGCTGCCAAAATGGGCAAAATCGGCGTTAATGATGCCATCGCCAAAAGCAATAACTACCTCCCCCTCGTCCAGAAAATCACGGCACAGCCAGACAGCATGCGCCTGTCCCAGCGCCTGTTCCTGTACCACAAAATGGCTGTTCAGGTGGGGATAACGCTGGCGCACCCAGGCCTCAATCTGGTCTCCTTTATAGCCGACCACAAAAACAACTTCTTCTGTGGTGATGTCGTGCATCAGATCAAGTATATGGCCTAACACCGTGTTGCCGGCTACGTTGAGCAATGGCTTGGGGCGGCTCCACGTATGCGGACGCATCCGTGTGCCATAGCCGCCTAGTAAAATCACAACTTTCATCTAAAACTCCTACAAATTAAAGAGGCGCCGTCATTTGATGCCAGGTTGTTGCCTGTTCATAGGCGTAAGCGGCATTCAAAATGGTCATTTCTTGCAGCGTATTGCCCATCAACTGCAGCCCAATAGGCAGTCCTTGGGCATCAAAGCCGCAAGGCACAGACAGGCCACAGCCGGCGCTCAGGTTGAGCGGCAAAGTCAAAATGTCAGCCAGGTACATGCTCAGGGGGTCATCAACTCTTTCTCCGATCTTGAAGGCTGTCGTAGGGCTGGTGGGCGTAGCAATGACGTCTACCTGCTCGAAGACTGTCTGGAAATCCTGCTTAATCAGAGAGCGCACCTTCAAAGCCCGCCCATAGTAAGCTTCATAGTAACCAGTGCTTAAGGCATATGTACCCAGCATAATGCGTCGTTTGGCTTCTGCGCCAAATTGGCTGCGCGTTTGCTTCAGTGTGTCAATCACGTCAGCTCCATGGATGCGGGGACCAAAGCGAACGCCATCGTAGCGGGCCAGGTTGGCGCTGGCTTCGGCAGGGGCTATCAGATAGTATGCCGGCAGCGCATACTTTGTGTGCGGCAGGCTCACTGGCATTACCACTGCCCCCAGCGCCGCCAATTTATCAATGGCCGCCAATACCGCTTCTTCCACGGCTGGCTGCAAACCCGCGCCAAAATACTCCTGCGGCACGCCCACGCGCAAGCCGCGGATGTCGCCCGCCAACCCTGATTCATAGTTGGGTACAGGCACGTCAATGGAGGTGCTGTCGCGGGGGTCATGGCCCGCCGTCGTCTGGAAAATGGCGGCGCAGTCGGCCACGGTACGCCCAAACATGGATACCTGATCCAGCGAAGAAGCGTAGGCAATGACGCCCCAACGGGAGAGCCGGCCATAGGTGGGGCGCAGCCCTACCAGATTGCATAGCGCCGCCGGCTGCCGTACGCTGCCGCCCGTATCTGTACCCAAAGCCGCGTAGGCCATGCGCCCGGCAACGGCGGCGGCGCTGCCGCCGCTACTGCCGCCAGGGACGCGCGTCAAGTCCCACGGATTGTGTGTTGTGAAATAAGCGGAATTTTCCGTGGAGGAGCCCATAGCGAACTCATCGGTATTGGTTTTACCGATAATGACTGCGCCCGCTTTTTTAAGCTGCTGTACCACAAAAGCATCATAAGGGGGAATGTAACCGGCCAGAATCTGGCTGCCGGCAGTGGTCTCCACCCCTTCCGTGCAAATAACGTCCTTCACCGCCACAGGGATGCCCAACAAGGGGGTGTCTTCCCCTTGCTGGCGACGAGCGTCGGCCGCTGCGGCCTGTTCCAGCGCCATCTCATCCGTGATGGTGAGGTAGCTTTGCACCTCGTTGTCAACGGCTACAATGCGATCCAGTATGGCCTGGGTGGCGGCCACACTGGTTGTATGCCCCTGGTGTAGCGCCCGGCGCAGTTCAGTGAGGGAGAGAGAAATCAAGTCCATGACAAATCAAGAGGGTATAGAAAGCGCGTGGAGACAGCGGCTCATTCGTCCAGAACTGCCTGAATCTTAAACTGATTGTCAGCCTGGTCAGGCGCATTGAACAGAACGTCAGATAAGGTCATGGATGGTTCTACCACATCATCCCGCAGCACATTATGCTGTACCACGGCGTGTGTCGTGGGCGGAATGTCCGTCAAATCCAGTTCACTGATCTGAGCCACGTAATCCAATACATCAGAGAGCTGTCCCTGGTATTGTTCTTTTTCAGCTGCTGTCAATTGCAGCCGCGCCAGATGCGCAATTTTTTCCACGTCGAGCAGGGTTAAAGACATAATCAACCTAAACAGGGGAGTGCATGGACGCCGTTGCGCTGGCATCCAGCGCCGCTCCGCCAGCGTCAGACTCAGCCGACTGGTCGTAGTAATCTTCTTCTCGCCAGAAGTTATCGGGCGAGGTGAGGCGGTCAATGTACAGAATGCCATCCAGATGGTCAATTTCATGCTGGAAGATGCGGGCGCTCCAGCCATTAATGCGTAGTTTCATCTTTTTGCCGTGCCGGTCCTGCGCTTTCACCCGAACGGAATCGTAGCGCGTGACTTCGCCCACAAAGCCAGGAATAGAAAGGCAGCCTTCAACGCCATCCACGATGCTGCTGGATGTCCACACGATTTCCGGGTTAACGATGACGAACAATTCGCGCGAGTTTTTGATCTCGGCCCCTGTATCGTCTATTTTGGGCAGCGTCTCAACCACTGCCAGGCGCAAAGAGTGCCCTACTTGTGGCGCTGCCAGACCAACGCCATGAGCCGCGCGCATGGTTTCGATCATATCGTCAATCAGGGTTTGCAGTTCGGCATTAAAACGGACCACAGGCTTTGTTTTTTGCCGTAGGATGGGATCAGGTGGTGTTATAATGTTTAAGACAGTCATAGATGGTAATTATACTGGCAAACGTGCAGGCGTGCGCGTGGGTTTTGCCGGCAGTGGGCTAAGATGACCCCAATCGGGTGGACTTTAGTCATTGAAGTCGCCCCCAAAGGTTCCGTTCACGCCTGATCCGGGGGCAGATTCGACGAAGCGTCAGTCGCCTCGTTTGCTCGATTAGGACGGGTACGGCTGGGGATACGTTGTTGTTCCACCGCCTGCTGGTAGACATCTAGCAGCACGGCGTACTCTTTTCGCCTTTGTTCCCCCTCCCGCCGCCGCTGTTGCTGCCGAAACTGCTCACGCCGCCTGAAGATATCACTCTGGATCTGGTTGGGGTCAACAACGTTTTCAAAGATAATGTTAGCGTTACTGCCGGCAGTTTCAATATGCACAGACCCATACCTGAACACCGTGGCTATAAGACCAGGGCGGTCGGCTTGGACATTCTGGATTTCGCTGAGCTGCGCCTGCTTGCGCGATTCGCCAAAACCAAAGGGTCGCCGGTCAATATCAATCACATACCGGTCAGTTACCTGAAAGGTGTCATTCCGCCAATCTTCAAAACGCCATACAAACCAGGCGAAGTCAAATAACATCAAGCCACAGACAGTGATCCACACAATGGCGGTTTGGGCCAGCCAGATAGTTCCAATTGCCATGACGATCAAGATGGTAAATGGCATCCATATCTGACGCAGCAGCACAAAGAAATGCTTCCGATAGGTGATTACGTCTCCTTCTTCCAGGCGGGAAGCAAACGGTGCCCGCATTCGCCGCCAGAGGCTTTTCTGAGGGCGCGCTGGGGCAGGCGCCGGCGTTGGAGCCACCTCTTCTTCTGTTTCTTCTTCTTCATCAGCCACTTCTTGATACGGCTGCGGAACCTGGAAATGTTTTTCCACGGCAGCCCGCATGGTAGCCTGCTCTCGACCTGCATCTAGCATCTGCACCTTCTGCCGCACTTGACTGATTGTTTGCGAGACCAGCGAGGGCTCGTCAATGAAGCTAAAGTAGATACTGCCTTGTTGGGAGGCAGTAGTAACGCGAGCCGTGCCCACGCGCAGTAGATTAGACAACAATGTTGGCTTGTCAATTTCTACGCTCTGCACCTGATCAATGGGCGTTTTATTGATATTGGCGCTGAAGGTGCGCAGGTTGAATTCATGGTGAATGAGGTGTCTATTGGTGATCACGAAATAATCATTGCGCCAATCAAGGTAGCGAAAAGCAATTAGCAACAGCAGCGGTAGAAACACCGCAGCCAAAATGAGTTCAGTGGCCAGCGAGGCTAGCAGTTCAATCTGAGGCACAATGAAGATTCCAGCCAGGGTGACCAGCAGAAGGAGCAGAAACGTTGGCCACAGGATTTTCCAATAGAATAGCCAGTGCGAACGGTGGGCGCTATATAGCACGAGTTCGTCTGGTAACAGCTTGATGGATTTATATTCCCGGGGCGGCATAGCCATCCGGCTTTGCTGCGCTTGTTCCCAGGCTAGCTCTGATAAACCTGATGGTCGTTCCCCTTCAAGCTCTGGCTCGCTGGGTGTGAGCTTATCCAACATCTGGGGATTTTGTTCCAGGAAGGTGACGAAATCCTGGCTCATAATGATCATCAGGCGGCTGGGTCCGACTGTCTTGATGGTTGCGGGGTAGGTATGCGCCGTGAACAACCAGGTGTCATCGAAGTAGTCGCCGGGCAGGTAATGTTTGTGCCACTCCAGGTTACCTTGATCATCCAGCGCGTATGCTTCCAGCCGGCCGCTGCGCACGATGTACAGGCGATCAGCAACGTCTCGCTGGTAGACGACTACAGCGCGTTCCGGGTATTCATATTCGCGCGTGATGCCGGCCAGAGCTTCGAGATCGTCCTCATCCATGCCGGCAAAAAGCGCTACCTGGGCTAAAAACTCAGCTTTACTACTCACTTCCACCTTCCTGCGCCACATTTTAACATAAGACGATCACACAGGAAAGCAACCCTGGCCCCAACGTATTTTTTGCCCCCCCTCCTGTCCTGAGGTATCATCACCTGGCGTTAATCTGGCTGGGGAGCCAGGCGGCAAACAGTGGACGAGGCTGATTGACATGCTGCTCACGCTTATCTTCAACCTGCTCTCCCTTTTTTATGTCTATCGCGGCCTGCGTCTGGCTTATGACATCTGGCGCGACCGCGGGCGATTGAGCGCCGAACCTTTGACCCACGAGCAGAAGCACGTGGTCGAAGAAGCTGCCTTTTTCCTGGCGATTCCTCCGGGCGTAGCCGTGCATGAGTTGGGGCATGCCCTGGCGGTGTGGCTGTTTGGTGGGGAGGTGGTGCAGTTTGGTTATCGCGTCTTTTGGGGTTATGTGATGCCGCGGGGGACGTTTACGCTGGCGCAGGAGTGGTGGATTTCGGTAGCAGGGACGATTGGCACGCTGCTCTATGGGCTGGTTTTGTGGG
>CAZDSN010000009.1:0-20469 GCA_964507675.1 uncultured Ardenticatenaceae bacterium
TCGAGGGGTTGGGCGGTTTCGTTGCCAACCACGGGCACGTGCGGTGCAGTGACCGGGGTGGCAGCCACCGCTGCGCTGAACTCAGCCGCCGCGATCTGCATCAGCGGCGAGTGGGCGGCAATGGTAATAGGCAGTTTCACAACTTTGCGCGCCCCGGCCGCCTGCGCCAACTGCATGGCCTTATCCAGGGCGATCTCGTCGCCAGAGATAACGACCTGGCCGGGACAGTTATCGTTAGCTACCTGTACAGAGCGACCCGTTTGGCTGCGGGCCTCGGCGCAAATAGCTTCAATCTGGGGGATAGTCAAGGCCAAAATAGCGGCCATAGCCCCCGGATTTTGTCTGCCCGCCTGTTTCATCAACTCGCCGCGTCGTCGCACCAGAGACAGGCCATCGCTAAACGTGAGGCTGCCCGCTGCGGTTAAGGCGGAAAGTTCCCCCAGGCTGTGACCGGCCATGAAGGCCGGCATTTCCCAACCATTGGCTTGCATAGCCGCCAGACTGGCCATGCAGGTGACAAAAAGCGCCGGCTGCTGGTTGGCCGTGTCTGTCAGTTCCGCTTCGGGGCCGGTGAAGCAAAGCTGGGAGAGCGAAAAGCCGAGCAGGTCATCTGCCTGATCAAAAACAGCACGCGCAGCAGGCTCATGTGTATACAACGCATGCCCCATACCCACATGCTGTGACCCCTGACCGGGGAAAAGATAGGCGGAACTCACTTTTTAAGACCTCGAAAAACCTGAGTGACCGTCAAGAAACAGCTACCTGTTTGAGCTGCCATGATGTCATTTGTCAGCCTGTCCACGCATTTCCGATGCAGGTTACAAAAACGGGAGCTAATTGGGTGGACAGGTCTAAACAGGAGGTTGTCGCACAATGCCGGGCACTGGCTGCCCGGCAAAGGAGGCAGGGAAACAAGGTTAAAGCAAATGCTCGATTATTCTTCAAATGCCGGCAAAATCTGGCGACCCTTGTATGTGCGGCAGTGGGGGCACATGTAATGGGGGCGTTTCATTTCGCCGCAGTTGTCACAACGCACCAGATGAAAAGGTGTCAGGCTGTCATGGGCGCGGCGTCTATCGCGTCGCGCTTTGGATATTTTTCGCTTCGGTAATGCACCCATATCAAACTCTCTCTCATGTTCAAGGGCGTGTGGCACGCGCCCGAAATTTTCAGCATAAAAAACGCGGCACGACAGCCGCGTAGCAAACTAATTATAACCATGCCCTCTGGTGTGTCAAGCAAAATCAACGAGCAACCAGCAGGTTCTGGGCGCGAAAGAGGGCCACAATGCTCTTGGCGTCTTCTAACTGCCCGTCTAAAGCCATGCGCACGGCGGTAGCCAGGGGAATACGCTGCACCGTGATTTCTTCATCGGGATCCCCAGGCAGCGGGTCGGCGGTGAGTCCGGTGGCCAGGTAGAGAGCCATCCGTTCATTGCTGATGCCTGGAGCCAGCCAGATATTGCCTAAAGAGGTGAAATGGGCGGCGCGGTAACCTGTTTCTTCGCGCAGTTCTCGCTGGGCGCACTCCAGCCAGCTCTCGTGGGGGTGGCGTGTGCCGGCAGGAAGCTCCAGGATTGTCTGGTTGAGCGCCAGGCGATATTGGCGCAGCATCCATACATCATCATCCTGCAAGGGGAGCAATAACACTGAGCCGGGGTGGTCAATGATACCTCTTTCGATAGTCTGCCCATCTGGTAGGGTAAGCTGGTGCAGGCGAAGCTGCCAGGAGGAGCCTGCCCAGACGATGTGGCCGGGCGGCGTGGGTGCATGGGAAGTCACGTGTGGATTCTCCTATCGCTTTTAAGCAAGAGATTGGCGAGTGCAGAGTTCGCTGGAACGGGCAAATATCTAAAACTGCCACGCCAGCTATCCAATATGAGCAGCGGTCCATAGCCAGAAAAACCGCTGTCCCTTGGGTAAGAGCAGCGGTTTTGTTTGCGGCTGGCGGCGCGCGCAATGGCTGTTACGGCGACGGGGGAATGCGAATTTCTTGCCCGATGTCCAGATCGTTGGGATCAGCCAGCCCGTTATATTGCGCCAGTTCCTCCACCGTAAAACCATAGAGCAGACCGATACGGAAAAGCGTTTCGCCCGCGGCGACAAAGTGCACCCGTTCCTGACTGGTTTCGGTTGGCGTGCTGGCTTCTGGGAAATTGCCGCTTAATGGCACCAGAATCTGATCGCCGACGTCCAGTTGGTTGGGATCGGGCAGCGAATTCGCCCGGATCAGGTCGTCTGTCGTCAGGCCGTATTGCAGGGCAATAGAATAGAGGGTATCGCCAGCCTGCACGGTATGAATAACATCTTGTTGCGGTGGGGTTTCAGTAGACGGAGCGGTAGTTTCGCCCGCAGCCCCACCGGCTTCACCGCCGGCTGGCTGGCCAGTGTCAGCAGGCGTTGCCTCTGCTGGAGCGCCTGCGCCTTGATCGGCGGCCCCTGGTTCCGTGATTTGCTCGCCTGCGGGCGTCTGGCCGGCGGGTGGGGTTGGCTGTGTCAGGATGTCTGCCGGCAGGGTGGTCTGCGGTGTTACTTGTGGCTCTGTTGTTTCCACGTCAGGCTGCAAGGGGCGTTCGCACGCTGCCAACAGCAGCGCCAGGAGTACCACAGCCAGCAGCTTTGCCAGAGAAGTCGAAAACGTCCGTTTCACGTTGGCCTCCAGTATCAGGATGGGATACACAAGATTACGGTTATGAAAAGCCTCGTTATTTATGCCTGTGAGACTGTTTCACTCAACATAATGTAGTTTACCATGAGTAAAAATAGGCGTCAAGCAGGCTGCCTTCAGTAGAAGCCGTGGCTCTAGTGGAAGCCGCGGTTTCTGGCTTTCACGCTTATCAGCTATAATCTGCCGCCGTGTACGCTATTGGTATCAACGCCCACTTGCTCTCCGGCCAGGCTGGTTATCGCCGGGCGGGTATTCACCATTATATGGCCCAGGTGCTGCGCCATTTGCCGGCAGTAACTAACTACCACTACACCATTTTTACCCGCAGCCAGGGCGAGATTTTGCCTGATGCGCAGCGGACAGTGGTTTCCAGCCGCTGGCCGACTGAGCGCCGCCTGGTACGCATCGCCTGGGAACAAACCGCCTGGCCGCTTGCCGCCTGGCAGCGTCGCCTTGATTTGCTGCACGGCATGGCGTTTGCCACGCCGCTGCTAGCTCCCTGCCCCACTGTCGTCACTGTCTATGACTTGAGTTTTGTGCACTATCCAGACCGGTTTCCCCCCACGCAGCGATTATACTTGCTGGCGCAAACACGGCGTGCCTGCCGGCAGGCACGCCGCGTCGTGGCTATTTCTGAAGCGGGCCGCCAGGACATTCACCAGGTTTTAGGCGTAGACCTGGCGCGGATTGACGTGGTGCTGCCAGGGGTAGACCGCACCTTTCAGCCGCTGCCGGCTGACGCTGTCGCTGCGTTTCGGCGGGCGAAGCAGCTTCCTGACCGTTTTATTTTACACGTGGGAACGCTGCAGCCGCGCAAGAACCTGCCTACCTTGATAGCGGCGTTTGCCCAATTGCTCAAGCAGTCGCCCCACTGCGCAGATTTGCAGTTGATTTTGGTCGGGGGGAAGGGCTGGTTGTATGATGAGATATTTGCCCAGGTGGAAAAACTGGAACTGCAAGAACGGGTGCGATTCACTGGTTACGTTCCTGACGCGGAACTGCCGCTCTGGTATAATGCCGGCGCTTTACTGATCTTTCCCTCTATTTACGAGGGGTTTGGTTTGCCAATTTTAGAGGCAATGGCTTGCGGCACACCGGTTATTGCCGCCGATACCGCCGTTATTCCGGAAGTGATGGGAGAAGCGGGCCTGTCTTTTCCCGCGTCCGACGCTGTAGCGTTAGCCGACAGCATGTCTCGCGTACTGGACCGCCCTGAATTGGCGGCTACGATGCGCCGCGCAGGTCTCATACAGGCTCAACGCTTTACCTGGGAGCAGGCTGGTTGCCAGATGGTCGCCGTTTATCAGCAAGCATTGGCTGCAAAATGAGAAATCGTATCAACTTTCGGGTGGTGCGCCTGGTTACCATCCTCAGTGATATCCTCCTGGTCAATCTGGCCTTTATGGCTGCCTATTTCGTGCGTTATCAGTTGGAGTGGATCCGGCCAGTTACCTTCTATGAGCCGTACAGCGATTACGCCGGGCAGCAGTTCTTGCTTACCCTGCTTATCATGCTTACTTTTTCTCAGACCAATGTTTGGGCGCGGCGGCGCGGTGAGTTGTGGATAGATGAACTGTCACGAGTAGGGTATGGGGCAGCAGCGGCTCTGGCGCTGATGACGATGATCACCTTTTTCTTGCAGCCGCTGGTCTTCTCCAGGCTGCTGCTATTGTGGGCCTACATTTTTATCATCGTTTTCCTCAGTCTGGCTCGCTTGCTGCGGCGTTTGATCCTCAGCCTGCTTTATCAGCGGGGCATTGGTGTGGATTACGTCCTGGTTATTGGTTCAGGAGAGGTGGGGCGGGGTGTCATTCGCACTTTTTTGGCGCGACCCGACCTGGGTTACCGCGCTGTGGGCTACCTGGACGATGGCGCCAGCGAAAACAACATTGGTTCTGGTCGTATTCCTCATCTGGGGGCAGCCAGCGCTCTCCCGCGCGTTTTACAGGAATGGCCCCAGGTGCGCACGATTTTTATCGCTTTGCCGGCACGGATGCACCAACACACCGCTGAACTGGTGCGTCTGGCCCATGAATCGGGGGTGCGCCCTTTGATTGTGCCTGACTTGTTTGAACTCAGCCTCAATCGGGTGCAGTTTACGAACATGACGGGCGTGCCTGTTTTTAGTGTGCGCAGTTTGCGCATCAGCCAGGTAGGCGAGTTCCTCAAAAGAGTGTTAGACCTGCTGGTAGTCCTGCTGCTGGCTGTCCCTGCCTTACTGGTGACGCTCCTCATCGCCATCTTAATTAAACTGGACTCGCCCGGGCCTGTCTTTTTTGCTCAAGAGCGGGTGGGCAAAGATGGCAAACTATTTCGCATGTACAAGTTTCGCTCTATGGTGATTGATGCGGAAGCGCAAAAGGCAGGCTTGATGGAGTTAAACGACGCTTCTGGCCCCATCTTCAAAATAAAGAACGATCCCCGTCTGACACGGGCTGGCCGGATCATTCGCCGCTTGAGTCTCGACGAACTGCCACAATTTTACAATGTATTGCTAGGGGAAATGAGTATGGTGGGGCCGCGCCCGCCGCTGCCTGACGAAGTTGCTCAATACCAACCCTGGCACCAGCAGCGGCTGGCGGTTAAGGGGGGCATTACAGGACTGTGGCAGGTTAGCGGCCGCTCTGACCTGACTTTTGATGAACAATGCCTGCTGGACATTTACTACATTGAAAACTGGTCGCTGACCTTTGACTTGCGCCTTATTCTGCAAACAATCCCCTTCACCCTCTTTGGCCGCGGCGCATACTAAACCAATCGCCACTCTTCTGCCTGCTGTCTTTTACCTTCTATCCATCCCCTTCGTCACTAATGGCGGGCTGATCCAGGCGGATGACCTCGCCGTGATAATCAATGACGATGCGGAAGCCCATCATCCCCATCATGGTGAGCGCCTGTTCGGGAATACCCTGATGCATAATTTCCTCCACGTTGACGTTGCGGATAGAGGCGTCGAGGGCAGCCTTGGTGAACAAATCATCTTTGCCCATCATATGTAGGGCCTGGGCGATGGCGATTTCCTTGTGATCTTGTAGCTGATCAATGAAAACGTGTAAGACTTGCCGATCTACATCTGCGGCGGGGATGTGGCGACGGAACCCGTTATCGTCAATGACGTATTGGGCCTCGCTGCCAACGAAGGCAATGTCTACGGGGTTTTCCTGTTCATCGTATACGAGTCCGGTAAATAAGGCCTGGTGTGACATGATGGATCCTGTTTATTGAATGAAAATGCGCCGCCAGCGACAGTAAACTGGTTTCCGATACGGCGTGATACTTACACCCATAATAATCTTATATGCCTGCTTGATAGGCAAGTTGCCGGCGCGTTGGCTGGCGGATTGGGCAGCGTGTTCATGAAATTCTCAGATTCAGGGGGGGCAGCGGGGCTTTTCGTGCCGGCATTAACCCATGTGATA
The DNA here is from genome assembly GCA_964507675.1 of uncultured Ardenticatenaceae bacterium. Taxonomy (GTDB): domain Bacteria; phylum Chloroflexota; class Anaerolineae; order Promineifilales; family Promineifilaceae; genus JAGVTM01. Next base: position 6,087 of record CAZDSN010000009.1, read on the forward strand.
TAATCCGACCTGTTTGGCAGCGTAACTGCCCTGAAACTTTTATGCAAATTAAGGGAAAAATTTTGTTTCGACCACTGGACTATATTCTCGGTCTCTTTTCACTCGACATAGGCATAGACTTAGGAACCGCCAATACGCTCGTCTACATCCGTGATCGAGGTATTGTCATTAACGAACCCTCCTGGGTGGCCATCAACAAACGGACGCGGCGTCCCCTGGCCATTGGCGCCGAAGCGCGTGAAATGGTGGGCCGTACGCCCAGCGACATCGTCGCGATTCGACCGCTGCGCGATGGGGTGATTTCTGAGTTTGAAATCACCGAAGCCATGTTGCAATACTTTATCAACAAGGCGCACGAACAAATGATCGTGCCCTTTCCACGCCCCCGCGTGGTCGTCGGCGTGCCCAGCGGCGTGACCGAAGTGGAAAAGCGGGCCGTGTATGACGCGGCAATTTCTGCTGGCGCCCGTGAGGCCCACCTGATCGAAGAACCCATGGCCGCAGCCATTGGGGCCAACCTGCCCATCATCGAATCACGCGGCAGCATGATTGTGGACATTGGCGGCGGCACAACAGAAGTGGCCGTGTTTGCCATGGGCGGCATCGTCACCAGCCGCTCTATCCGCGTAGCCGGCGACGAGATGGATGAAGATATTATCCAATATGCCCGCAGCAAGTACAATTTGCTTATTGGCGAACGCATGGCCGAACGGGTGAAAATAGGTATTGGCTCTGCTTTCCCCCTGCCCGAAGAACGTACCATGACGCTGCGCGGGCGCAACCTGATCAATGGCCTGCCACAGTCAGTGGAAATCAGTAGTATTGAACTGCGCGAAGCCATGGCCCCCTCCGTCAACATTATTGTAGATACCGTGCGCGACGCCATTGACGAAACGCCGCCCGAACTGGTGGCCGACTTGATGGAAGTGGGCGTTTGTCTGGCCGGCGGCGGGGCCCAAATTCAAGGATTAGCAGACCGCATCGAAGATGTGATCAAGATGCGCGTGTGGGTGGCGGAAGATTCAATGACCTGCGTGGCTCGCGGGGCCGGACGGGTGCTGGAAAATCTGGAAAATTACCGCCGTGTGTTAGTTGGATTAGACCGCAACAGCACCCACCATAGATAGCAAATGGCTCTCCATTCCCCCCTGGTCGCCCTTGCCATTTGAGCTTGCTTCAAACTCATGAACCTGAATGATGCCCAACAACGCATTCGGTGGGGAGTTATTGCTATCCTGGCCGGGTTGGCAGTTGTGTTTATGGTCGTTGATAGCACAGGCAATCTTGATAGCCTGTTTGCCTTTGTCCGTGATCCAATCTCCGTTTTGATGGCCTGGACATCTGAGCGCACGGAAACTGTAACCGGTGCGCTATCTGACCCACGAGACCTCCAGACGGCAGAACAGGAGATTGAGAGCCTCCAGGCGCAAATTGCCACACTGCAGCGCGAAAACGAACAGTTACGGGAAGACCTGGGAGCATACAGGTCCTTGCAGGAGCTTTTTCAACGCGCCACCGAATCACCTGAGCTGCAACGTGTCCTGGCCTCAGTCATTGCCTACAATACCAGCCCCTATTTCCAGAGCATTGTGATTGATAAAGGTTCTGCCGATGGCGTTGTTGTGGGTATGCCTGTTGAAGCGGCGCGGGGGTTGGTGGGCCAGGTCTTTCGCACATCAGAACATTCAGCCCAGGTGCTGCTGGTCAGCGATAACATTAGCAGCATTCCCGCTCGCCTGGCAGATTCGCGGGCAACTGGTTTGCTGCGTGGCGGCGGTCTGGGTGGCTCTATGTCCTTGAACTGGATCGATCTGGAAGCTCAGGTAATGCTGGATGAGGTGGTGGTGACTTCCGGCCTGGGGGGGCGCTTCCCGCCAGACCTGGTTATTGGGCGTGTCATTGAAGTACAGCGCGGCGAAGCTGAACTTCACCAACGGGCGATTGTACAGCCAGCTATTAACTTCGATGCGTTAGAGGAGGTTTTTGTGATCACGAATTTCCAGCCGGTAGACACATCGTTGTTCGACGAACCGCCAGATTCATGACCTGCGTCGCCGCGCCTCAACTTGTTGGTTGGGTCAGCCACCCACCCGTGAAAAAATTCTAAATGACGCGCTGGAATAACTACGCCTCCGTGCCCCTGATGGGTGTGCTGCTGCTGCTGCAAGCGTCTGTGCTGCCCTACCTGCCTGTTCTGGGGCTTACACCGCAACTACTGCTGCTAGTTGTAATTTCATGGACTCTGCTGCACGGATTAGAGGCAGGATGCGTTTGGGCCTTTGTGGCCGGCATGTTTTTGGATTTGTTTGGGATACCGCCGTTGGGTTCAACCTCTTTGACTTTCATCATAGTCGTATTTGTGGTGTATGGCATTCAAAATGCACTGCCCCCCCATCGCTTTTTTGTGCCCGTTTTGACGGGGGCTGCCGGCACATTCGCCTATCTCCTGCTTAATTTCAGTCTGCTGCGTTTGCTGGGGTTTGAACTTCCCTGGGCTGAGGCGGCAGCCATAGGGCCGCTCATTGTGTTGCATAGTCTGCTTATCTTGCCCATCTTTTGGATCAGCTACAGGCTGGATCGTCTGGCTAATCCGCGACGGGTGCAGATATGAGTGAGGTTTAACAATGTCCCTAATTGGATGGGAACGTCCCGAAGATACTGAAAGCACCCCTGCTGATGCCGGCTTACGCGGGCGCATTTACTTTTTGCGCATCTTTTTTCTGGTCATCCTGGGAGGCTTGCTGTATCGGGTGAGTTGGCTGCAACAAACCCAGGGGCCTGAACTTCAGGCACAGGCGCAAGACAACCAGTTTGCTGTCCTGACAACCAATGCATCGCGGGGTGTTATCTTTGACCGAAATGGCCAGCCGCTGGCGGAGAACCTGCCCAGCTTTAATGTCACCATGACGGAAGCTTTCTTGCCCACTGATGCAGGAGAGCAGCAGGCTATTTTTGAACGACTGTCCCTGTTGACAGGTGTGCCTGTGACCAACACATTACAGCAGCAGGCGCTGCGGCAGCAGGCGGATCCAACCATTGTGGGGACCTACACCCGCCTGGCACAGTTGTTTAACGCCCCTGTTGACGAAACCCTGGATCTGACAGGCATTGTGCCGGAACTCACTAACAGCATCGCCGGGTTAGTGGAAACCTACAGCTTTGCTCCCAACGTGCCTTTTGTCATTACTACCAGTGTGCCCATCACGATGGCTTACATCATAGAGCAGGAAAGTCCATTTCTGCCGGGCGTGCGCGTGATCGAAGAGCCAATACGCCGTTATCCAGGTGGCGAATATGTCGCGCAGATTGTTGGTTACATGGGCCCCATCCCCGACGAATCCTATTTGGACCGGTATGAGCGTGACGACCGCGTCGGTTGGGCCGGGCTGGAGTATGCCATGGAGGATGTACTTGCTGGTCAGAAAGGCGAACGTCAGATTGAAGTGGACTGGCGCGGACGCGAACTACGCCAGATTGGTCTGGAAATGCCTCCCCAGGCTGGCCATAACCTGCATCTGACATTGGATCTGACGCTGCAAAAGCAAGCGTTTGAGATATTAGCCGAGTGGATGCAGCGCCGCCGCGAAGCTCCCAGCATAGATTACATCACTGGCGAGCGTTCGCTGCTAGAAGTGGAACAGGCGGCTGTGGTTGTGCTCAACCCGAATACAGGCGAAATTCTAGCGTTGGTCAACATCCCCACCTTTGACAACAACCGTTTCTCCACGGAAGTGCCTGTTGATTATTACCTCAGCCTGGCCCGTAACGACTACACGCCGCTGGTGAACCATGCCATTAGCGGCCAATACCCCCCTGGTTCTGTTTTTAAGTTGGTGACAGCGGCGGCAGCGATGCAATATGGCGTCATTTCGCCGTCACGCGCCCTGCTCGATCCTGGCAGCATTACCATTCCTAATCGCTTTGCTCCATTAGACCCCGGACGGGCACAGCGATTTGTCTGCTGGAATACAGAAGGCCACGGCCTCATGAATATGGTCACGGCGCTGGCTAACTCGTGCGATGTCTATTTCTACAAAGTGGCCGGCGGTTTTAATCAGGATGGAGAAGTTGTGGATGCGGTGGGGGTGGATCGTCTCTATGATATGGCTGTACAGTGGGGGTTTGGTCGGACGCAGGGCCTGGAACTGCCGTTGGAGTCGCCGGGTAACATCCCCACACAGGCGTGGAAGCGGCAGACACAAGGCGAGCCGTGGTCTACGGGCGATGACTACAACATGGCTATCGGTCAGGGGTTTGTAACCGCTACGCCGCTGCAAGTGGCGCAAATGGCGGCTATTGTAGCTAACGGGGGTTTCCTGTACCGGCCCACGATTATTCACCACATTACGGATGAGAACGGGAACATTGTGCAGGATTTTGCACCAGAGGTACTCAATGCCGTGGACGTGGATCGAGAATACCTGGAAATCATCGCTGAGGGGATGCGCCTGGTAAATCACCGCGAAGAACAGCCGGACGGTACCATTCAAGTCTTTGGGACGGCGGGGTCGGTAGAATGGCTGGACGAATATGGTATTGTCACCGCCGGCAAGACTGGAACCGCCGAATATTGTGACAACATCGCTATTGAGCGTCGTTGGTGCAAAGAAGGTCAGATTTTGCCCACACATTCCTGGTACGTTGGATATGCCCCATTCGATAACCCGGAAATTGTGGTGGCGGCCTTCATTTTTAACGGAGGCGAAGGATCAGAATGGGCGGCCCCTATTGTTCGGGATGTGATGAAAGCCTATTTTCAGTTGGATCAATTTGCGCCAGTCGAGACGCCTGCACAAACCGAAGGCAGCGACGGCTAGAGGTCTACCGCCAGCGCCGGCGAACACCCCCCTTTGCTGTTCACAATTGCCCGAAGCACAATCTACTGTTTTCGCGCCCGCCACCTTACGTTTACTCTCTCTTTGTGTTATGATCCAGCCATCATGACCACCATCATTCTCGTACGACATGGGCAAAATGACTGGGTCAATGAAGGTCGCCTGGCCGGCTGGATTCCTGGAGTACATCTCAATGACACGGGCTGGCAGCAGGCCAGGGACGCGGCGGCGCGGCTGGCGAAACTACCCGTGACAGCCGTGTACAGCAGCCCGGTGACGCGCTGCCTGGAGACAGCCGCGATCATTGCCGAGTCCTGGCAGCTAGAGGTCATGCCCTTAGAAGCTGTAGGCGAAGTGCGGTATGGCGAATGGGAAGGGGAAAAGGTCAAAGACCTGGCCCAGAAGAAAGAGTGGATGAATGTCCAGTTTTTCCCCAGCCGTATGCGTTTCCCAGAGGGAGAGGCGCTGCGCACAGTCCAGGCGCGCGTCGTTGATGCCCTGGAAGCATTGAGTCTGCGCCATGAAAAGGATATGATTGTGGTAGTATCCCACGCCGACGTCATCAAGTTGGCGCTGGCTTATTACCTGGGCGTGCACATTGATTTATTTCAGCGAATTGCCCTGGCGCCGGCCGCCGCCAGTGTGCTGCACCTGCCACGAAATGGCATGGTGCAGGTAGTGCGTATCAATGACGATGGGCCGCTGCGGCCGCCGCCAGAGAAGAAATCAGAAGAAACAGAAACCATGGAAGCCACCACCCTGGCTGCCAGCCAGGATGGCAACACGTTATGAAAGGTTCAAGTCATGGCTCGACATGTTGAACTAAATCCCGTATCGCACTTCACCATTGGCGCCATTGGCGTGCCTGGTCAGCGCGTTTTTTATTTGCAGGGCAGTCAGGGCAACACTATTGTGTCGCTGATTATTGAGAAACAGCAAGCGATAGTAGTGGCCAATGGGTTCGAGGAACTTTTACAGGATTTGCAGCGCCGCTATCCACAGGCGCAACGAGATACCACCGAATCGGTGTGGATGGATTTGCGGCTGCGGGAACCGGTAGAACCGCTGTTTCGCGTGGGCAATATTGGGTTAGGGTATAACGAAGATTTAAACCGGATTGTGTTGATGGCGTATGAGTTGGTGGAGGAAAGTGAGGAAGAGAACGCCAATGCCGTTAGTTTTTGGGCAACGCGGGCGCAGATTCAGGCCATGATTCCGCACGCCCGCGAAGTTGTAAAAGCGGGCCGCCCGATTTGTGGTAATTGTGGGCAGCCCATTGATGCCTCTGGACACTTTTGCCCAAAGCGAAATGGTTATCATGCATAATACCGCTGCGGGGTATCCCACCTGGCGTAAGCGACATTGTTAACGGGGTAAGTATGCCGGCAAAAATACTTATCATTGATGATCACGAACCAACACGCAACCTGATCGAGACTATCTTGTCGCGCAAAGGGTATCATACCCTGTCAGCTTCCTCCGGGCCGGCAGGTTTGACACTGGCTGCCGCCGAACAACCCGATCTGGTGCTGTTGGATCTGACCATGCCGGGCATGGATGGCTTTGAGGTTTGCCGGCATCTGCGCGCCCAAAATAGCCTCAGCCACATTCCCATCATTATGTTTACGGCTAAATCATTGGCCACAGACAAGTTAAGCGGATTTAACGCGGGTGCAGATGATTATCTGGTGAAGCCAACCACGCCGGCTGAACTACTGCGGCGTGTGTCTGCTTTGTTGGAGCGTTTTGCCGGCACCAGTCACGCGCGCATGCATCCCGTAGCCAATCAAGACATTGAACGATTGCCGGACGATGCTCTTTATACCGCTCCTCCACTCCCTGTTACGCCTGACGGGGAGCGCTCCGGCTGCCTGGTGGCCGTCATGGGCGCGCGCGGCGGGGCAGGCGCCACCACCCTGGCCATTAACCTGGCGGCGACATTGGCAGACCAGGGTCAACCGGCCACATTGGTTGACTTAGACATGGTGCAGGGGCACATCTCGATCTACTTGAAACAGAAGCTGACAACCAGCTTGAACAACCTGATGAGTATAGAGCGCGATGATCTGTCGTTGCGCCTGCAGTCGGAACTGCTGCCTGCGGGTAACAACCTGAATCTTCTGCTGTCCCAACCCAATCTGGATGGCCTGCTGCCCACACTGCTGCCTGGCCAGGTGAGCCAACTGCTCACGGCGCTGCATCATCCAGGACATTGCACCGTAGTGGATGTAGGGCGAGGCTTGAACCCATTGGCGCGAGCGACACTGGCGCAGGCGGACCAAATCTTACTTTGTTCCGCGCCGGAACGAGTGTCACTGACGGCTGCCAAGCAGCTTGTGTCCCAAATCGAAGCGTTGTCCCTCAAGGGGGCGCTGCATCTGGTGTTGGTAGACTTTCGTGAACGCAGCACCCTGCCCCAAAGCGCTATTGAACATTTTCTAGCCGTTCCCGTATTTGAGGTCGTGCGCATTAATGATTACAAGTTGGCGCACGCGGTCAACAGTGGTCTGCCCCTGGTGCGGGCTTATCCTGATACGGCCACCGTGGCCGTGTTCCGCCAGTTGTGCCAGCAGTTAGTTACCTGATCCCCTGACCGCCCCAGCCGCGCCCCTGGTGAAGGCAGTTCTCATGCCCAACGACACATTGACGGCTATTCTGGAACTACTTGAGCGGGGTGATCTCGCCTCCGAAGGCGTCCTCCCCTGGAGTTCAAATTATACCTTCTTGATGCGCGTGTGTGACGCAAACAATGAAATAAAAGCTGTCTATAAGCCGCGTCGTGGCGAACGCCCGCTGTGGGATTTTCCTACGGGCACGTTGTGTTCGCGGGAACGAGCGGCATTTCTCGTTAGCCAGGCGCTGGGTTGGCAGTTAGTTCCGCCAACGGTGATGCGGCATGGACCGCATGGCGTCGGGTCACTGCAATGGTTTGTGCCGCACAACCCGCAAGAGCATTATTTTACATTCGAAGGGCAGTTTCCTGATCAGGTGCAGCGCCTGGCGCTGTTCGATGTCTTGATTAACAATGCAGACCGGAAGAGCGGGCACGTGCTATTGGATGAGCATGACCATTTGTGGGGGATTGATCATGGGGTCTGTTTCCATACGGACTACAAGTTGCGTAGTGTGATCTGGGAGTATGCCGGCACAACTATTTCACCAGACTTGATGGCTGATCTGACCGCATTCCAACAGGTGTTGGCCTCGTCTGTCTCCCTGCGTGTCGAATTGTCAGACCTGCTCAATCAGGGCGAGGTGCAGGCCATCGGGGAGCGGCTCAACCGGCTGCTGCTGTCAGGCAAATTTCCTGAGCCAGGCTCCGGACGGCACTATCCCTGGCCATTGGTATGACAACCGTGAGGAAATTGGGTGAGTACAAATCAACTTAAGATCGAGCAGGCAATCGCTCTGCTGCAAAAATCAACCTACGCCGTGGCTTTGACGGGGGCCGGCATCAGTACGCCATCTGGCATCCCCGATTTTCGCAGCCCTAATGCCGGCATCTGGGCCCACGCTGACCCATTCCAGGTGGCCACAATCTATGCCTTCAAACAACGTCCCCAGGATTTCTACGACTGGATTCGACCACTGACCCAAACGATACTGACCGCTTCACCCAATCCCGCCCACATTGCCCTGGCTCAATTGGAGACACATGGTCCCCTGCAGAGCATCATCACCCAGAATATTGACCTTCTGCACACGCGAGCCGGTTCCCGCGTTGTCCATGAAGTCCATGGCCACATCCGCGAAGTGACATGCGTACGCTGTTACCAGATTTTTGAGGCGGCGCCCTTCATGAACGAAATCATCGTGGAGCACTCTATTCCCCACTGCCCTGTATGTGGCGGCGTCCTCAAGCCAAACGTTATCCTGTTTGGTGAACAATTACCTGTCCGTATCCTGAATCTGGCGAAAAAAGAGGTTCAACGCTGCGACTTGATGCTGGTCGTCGGTACTTCTTTGGAAGTTGCCCCTGCGAGCGATTTGCCTTTATTGGCGTGCCAGACTGGGGCGCACCTGATTATAGTCAACCAGAGCGTTACATTTATGGATGGCAGCGCCGATGTCGTCATTCACGACGATGTCGCCGAAGTGCTGCCTCTGTTAGCCGCTCCCTTCTTATGCGAGCCAGTTTGAGCCATTAAAACAACTCTGGTCGAATACTATGACATTTGTCGAATCTGTTACCGAAGAGCGGGCCCCTGTCAGATTGGCCGATGTGGCGGCGACACAACTGCAACGGTTGATTGAAATCGCCATCAAGTTAAGCTCCACTCTGGAGCTGAAACAACTGCTGCACCTGGTCACACAAAGCGTTATTGAGCTGACAGAGACCGAGGTAGCCTCCATTTTGTTAATGGATTCGCAAACCGGCGAACTACACTTTTTAGCGGCCACCAACGACACACGCGTACACAGCATGGTCGTACCCCTGGATAGTATCGCCGGCTGGATTGTGTTGCATGGACAGCCCTTGATTCTGGAAGATGTACAATCTGACCCCCGTTTCTATCCGGGCATTGACGATGTTCTGGGATTCCATACCCGCTCCTTACTTGGCGTTCCCCTGATGAACAAGGGGAAGGTAATTGGCGCGCTAGAAGCCCTCAATAAACGGAGTCGTGCTCCTTTTACCCCCACAGATGTAGCCCTGCTGCAAGCCTTTGCCTCGCAGGCGGCTGTGGCCATAGAAAACGCGCGGCTGTTCCAACAGTCAGACCTGATTGCCGAGATATTGCATGAGTTCAAGACACCCCTCATGTCCATTATTGCCGCCAGTGAACTACTACAGCAGAATGAATTCCCTCAGGAAACGCAGAGCGAACTGGTAGGCATAGTCTACCAGGAATCGCTGCGCCTGGGGCAGATGACACGGGATTTTCTGGACTGGGCGCATCTGGAATCAGGCCGTATGCATCTGGCGCAGGAGCCTGTAGAGCTGGACGCCCTTTTGCAGGAAGTCATACAAACGACACAATCCGGCGCGGCCAACATGGGTGTGGCGGTGACAAAGCTGCTGCCGAAGCCATCTCCGACGCTCATGGGAGATCGGGAGCGGCTGCGTCAGGTGCTGCTGAATCTGGTCAGCAATGCCATCAAATATAATGTCCGCGGTGGCCGGGTGGAGATTGCTATCCGCCAACAAGACGAAGCGTTGTTGATTATCGTCAGTGACACGGGACGGGGCATCCCCGCAGAGCATCTCCCTTATCTTTTTGAGCGATTCTATCGTGTGCCCGGCAATGAAAAGATTGAGGGCAGCGGCCTGGGACTCTCCATTGCCCAGAAAATTGTGCAAGAACATGGTGGGCAGATTGAGGTAGCCAGTCAGGTGGGACAGGGAACAACGTTCACTTGCCACTTTCCGCAGGCGCTTTTGAAGTAAGACGACCCTGCTTCAAATCGTCAGAAACGAGGCGTGATGGGACGTGGAAGGTGTGGGTTCTTGTTGAGAGCCTGTGAGCCACTTTTTTAGGGCGCTCTGTTCGACGAAGCTCACGCCAAAGCCACGAGGGATGAGATTTCTCCTTCATGTCTCGTGCTTCATCATTTCGCAGGAGTAATATCAAAGTATGAACAAAGAACGTGTAATCATTATCGGTTCTGGCCCCGCTGGCCTGACTGCGGCGCTGTACGCGGCGCGCGCTACTTTGAACCCGCTGGTCATTGTGGGCAGCCAGATGGGCGGCCAGATTTCCATTACTTACGAAGTGGAAAACTACCCTGGTTTTCCCGAAGGCACCACCGGGCCGGAACTTGCCGAACGGATGCAACAGCAAGCGGAACGGTTTGGAGCGCGTTATGAGTATGACGAGGTGGTTGAGGTTGATTTCAGCAAAGGCTCCCCGTTCTACGTCAAGACTTATAACAATGAATACCTGGCCGACGCTGTAATTGTAACGGCAGGGGCTTCTCCACGCCGCCTGGGCATTCCTGGCGAGGAGGATTATATTGGTCGTGGCGTGAGCTACTGTGCCACCTGTGACGGCTTTTTCTTCCGAGGCAAGGACGTAGTCGTGGTTGGCGGCGGCGACAGCGCCCTGGAAGAAGGGTTGTTCCTCACCAAATTCGCCAACCAGGTGCAGATTATCCATCGGCGTGACCAACTGCGGGCCGGCCCGGTGCTGCAAAAACGGGCTGAAACCAACGAAAAGCTGTCGTTTGTTTGGAACACTGTGGTGAACCAGATCAGCGGTAACGGCGCTGTGCAGCAGGTTGAGATGACCAATCTGAAAACTGGCGAGACGCAAGCCATGGCTACGGATGGCGTTTTTATTTTTATCGGCCATTATCCCAACAGTAAGTTCCTGGAAGGGCAGGTAGCGATGGATGAACACGGCTACGTCATTACCGACGAACTGATGCGCACCAGCGTGCCTGGTGTCTTTGCCGCGGGTGAAATACAGGACCCCATTTATCGCCAGATCGCCACATCAGTGGGGCAGGGATGCGCTGCGGCCATGCAGGCAGAAAAGTGGTTGAGCCAGCAAGAGTAAGCCGTTTCGCCTGTTTATGAAACTCTGGCGTCTCATTCGCTCTCGTGTGGTGTATATGCGGGGGAGCCTGCACCGTTACTTTGGCAACCGTGCTGGCTTTCGCCGTGAACATGAGTACGCGGTGCGTTGCTTTACCCGTGCCTACGAATTAGACCCCGATCTACGCGAGGCGCGCCTGGATCGGGGTATTTTATTCTGGCGAGAAATGGGCCGTATTGATGAGGCGCTGGCTGATTTTGAGGCGCTGCTGGCGGCTGATGCTACATATGGGCCAGCTTTGCTTAATCGAGGATTGGCGCTGCAAGCCGCAGGTCGTTATCAGGAAGCGTTGGCCGATCTGGAGGCTTATCTGGCGCTGCCGGAGAATGACCCGAGTTATGCGCTGTATGCCGGCAGAATCGCCTACATGCTGCGGGAGTTACAACAAGATACGGAGTAAGCCTATGACTCTGGCAGCGTGGGGGGACGCTGATCTGCCGGCAGCAGTTCATAAAGCTCCTCCACGCTGCTGATCCGGGCCATCTTATCCATAAAGTCCCTCAGCGTCAGGGAACTGGCGCGGACGGCATTAATAGCCGGCCCAATGGGGTCTGCTCCGGTTGCCCCGGGTGTGTCCGCATAAGCCCCATAGAAGGCAAAGTACGCCTGATTGAGCTTCCGTATCTGGTAGCCATTCTCCACAAATACCTGCCTGCGCATCTCCATATAAGCCTCCGCGGCTTCTATTTCCCCCTTCGCCAGTAGTTCATCTACATGGGTGCGCGTTTCAGCCATTTCGGCGCGGAAGTCAAAAGGTGGCGGTACGTCTTGGGCGGCTGGCGGCGTTTCGGCAACAGGCGGGTCGGGTGGGGGCACAAACTGGGGATAGTAACGAGCAATGACCATTTTCCCAATTTCCTGACCTAGAATAGAAGCGACGGTTTCATTGATGGTGCGCAAACCGTTGTTGACGCCGTAACGAATGCCCAGTGGATGCAGTGTCAGCCAGTGATGGGCCCATTCGTGGGCGATGGTATCCACCAGGAAATTGATGTCGGTGGTTTCAATGATCATGGCGGGATAGATGCCCAGGCCGCCAATGGGCACAACCAGAGCAGACAGGTCTAAATCCTCATAAATGGCTGTTTCCAGATCCTCTTTGGCGGGCGTTGCCAATCCTGGGGTTAGCGGGAGGCCGTAGGCTCGCCGAATTTCCTGGCGTGGGGAGACGATCAAGATCAGTGGCAGCGGCGTCATCTGCATTTCCACGGGCGGCCAGGTTGCGTTCAACACCCCAAACCCTTGTTCAACCAAAATGGCGCCCACCTGTTCTTGTAGAATGGATTCTACTAATGGCTGCTGCTGCGCCATCTGCTCTCGAACCTGGGCCAGTTCCGTCTGCAAGGCAGCCGAGGCTATTTTGGGGTCAACGGCGGCCGCATCGGCATAGATAGCTTCGATTTCGCTGTTGAGACGGCGGCTCTCACCGATCAAGTTCAGGTAGTCGAGCACGATTTGTCGGCGTGTGTCGGGGGGCAAATAGGCGGCGCTTTCTGTGAGACTGGCTTCAACTTTGGTGGTTAGCGCCTGCGCTCCCCAGACCACGAAGTCAAAGTTACGCTGTCCGACCAGCGTGCTGAGGCGGTAGCGCTGGTCTTGAAAGGCAGGCCATTCAGGGGCTAACACCAGCACGGCGAGACAGGCGAGGATCAGGAACTTGTAGGGGATGTGCAGGATTCGCCAGAACATAAATACGCCAGGTCCATCTGTTCGGGTATACTTGGGGTAAGCTTTCAGCCAGAAATTCTAACCAAATCAGGCAATAGTTGCTCCACGTGGCAGCCAATCCTGAGTCAAGTCTCATCTGATGAGGTCATTATGCGTTTTATGATTACGGGTGGAGCAGGTTTTTTGGGCGCAGCGCTGGCGAACCGTCTGGCAGCGGACGGCCACGAAGTGCGCGTCCTGGATGACCTGAGCAGCGGCGATAGAGACGTGCTGTTGCCGCAGGTCTTTTTCACCCGCGGCGACGTGAACAATGTGCCCCTGTTGTGGTCGCTGTTGCAAGATGTTGATTGCGTTTACCATCTGGCGGCGCGGGTATCTGTGCCGCAGTCCGTGTTGTATCCGCGGGCGTACAATGAAGTAAATGTGGGCGGAACGGTGAGTTTGATGGAGGCGACCAGAGATGCCGGCATTCGTCGCGTTGTGCTGGCTTCCTCAGGCGCTGTTTATGGCAACCAGCCGGAACAACCTGTCCACGAAAATGATATACCCAACCCGGATACCCCCTATGCCGTCAGCAAATGGGCGGCAGAACAATATCTACACACCATTGGCGGGCTGTGGGGGATTGAAACCGTTGCCTTACGCATCTTTAACGCCTATGGGCCGGGCCAGGCGCTGCCTGTTTCTCACGCGCCCATTGTGCCGCGCTTCTTACAGACGGCTGTTTCCGGCGGTTCACTCGTTGTTTTTGGCACGGGCCGGCAAACGCGCGACTTTGTCTACGTCGCCGATGTGGTGCAGGCATTAGTAAATGCCGCCGTGGCTCGCGATGTCAACCGCCAGGTGATTAATGTGGGCAGCGGCGTAGAAACGTCTGTTAACGAGCTGATAGTCTTGATTGAACAAGCCCTGGGACGTGACGTCAATAGGATTGACAACAGCGACAAGAGCGGCGGCGTCAGCCGTCTGGTGGCCGACATCAGCAAAGCCGAACGGCTGCTGGGGTTTCGACCCCTGGTGGATTTGAGCGAAGGCCTGCGGCGCACGTTAACCCAGGATAAACGCATCCGCCGCGAGCCCGCGCTCTCCTGAGCGCCGCTCTCCTGAGCGCCACTCTCCTGAGCCCGCGCTCTCCTGAGCGCCGCTCTCCTGAGCCTGCGCTCTCCTGAGCGCCGCTCTCTTGAGCGCCGCTTTCCTGCGCGCCCGGCAAACAAAAAGCGTCAGGGATTATATGAAATCCTGACGCTTTTTCTGTGCCCTGGAGAGGACTCGAACCTCCACGTCCAAAGGACATAGGCCCTCAACCTACCGCGTATGCCAATTCCGCCACCAGGGCAATCG
>CAZDSN010000010.1:0-20337 GCA_964507675.1 uncultured Ardenticatenaceae bacterium
CGCACCGTCAAGGATACATATCCAGCCATCTCTTCCAACTGCTTCCAGGCCCACAACTGACGCGCAGCTCCTGCCGGCACACATACCACCAGGTCGCTGATGACCCAGTGATTGTGGGCAATATGTGTGTGGCTGGCATCAGCAGCAGCAGTTCTGGGCAGATCGGCTAACAAGGGCAGCGCCCACCCTAATGGCTCCTCCCAGCGTAAATGCTCCTCCGTGACAGTGGGCTGGCCTTGTGCCTGCCACCACGCCTGCGCCGCGGTCGCATCATGCCCATATTTCTCCCGAAAACCCTGGCAAAATGGACAGGCAAATAACCAGTCCTGGCCCTGTACCACCGAACGAGCAATCTTTAGCAGCGATGTACGATCCCCGTTATGCTGATGTTCATACAGAATGTGATCGCGCACCGCATCATGAATAGGGCTGGTGGCGTCAATCGTAATAAAGGTCTCAGCGCCCATTGCTCCGGCCAATACGGGGAAAAGCGTTGGCGCCCCCAACCCCAGGGCATGAAATGCCGGCAGCGGTTTGCCGGCCTGTTGATACCCATCCGCTATGCCGCGTACCACCTGCGCAAAACGTACATAGCGCCGCGGCGCTGGCGCTGGCAGGCGGTAAGAACTGCGCCCCATGACATAAAAATCAGTAGCCGTACCATCCAGGGTGATCGAGGCAATTCCCAGCGCCACGTGCGTAGCCCCAACCGCAGCAGCAATTTCACCTGCGGCTCGCGCTGTATTGTAATCCATGGCGCTCAACACCGCGTAAACGTGTACGTCTCGACAATCGGGGTGTTCCATTACCCGCTGCCACAAACGCAGGCTGCGTTCATTTCGCTGCCTGAATTTATCTACGCGCCAGCCTGTCGTTTCTCGTTCCAGGGATAAACCAATCAGGCAAGCTGTGGCGAAATCTTCCTGGGCAATGAGATGCGTGGGACGCATGGACAACTGTTCAGCCAGCAGCGTTTGCCATTCAATGGCCTCCGAGCGGGCAACACAATCCGCCACCACCCGTTCGGCCAGATCAGCAGCCCGTTGCCGCAAATCGGGGGGGACGTCCTGACCGCGTGGCACGCGATCCACACGACGCCTGACCTGGCGTAACTCGCTTTGAATGGCCTGAGCCTCTGCACCAAATCTATTCAGCGTCTCTTCGATCAGTTTTTTTGTGCCATTGTCGGCAAACAACGTGTGACCCTGCTCCCGCAGCATCAAGGCATGGCGTAAGGTACTGTTGGACAGGCGGTGGCTGGACAGCAGCCAGGCGTGCGGCTGATAAGCCTGCTCAGCAAATGTTTCGATAGTCTGCGGGCGCAGGTTGGTCACGAATTGCATTGTCTCAATCTCCCCATTCAGTTCACAGTCTCTGGCTGCTGTTCCACCATAAATGAACACTTTCGCCACGAATGGCACGAATCTACACGAAAGAGCAAAATCCGCTGTGCCGTGGGTCAATTCGCTGAATTGACCGGACAAGACAGTGTCTTGTCGTACATTGCTTCTGGGCGATCTCCGCACCTCCGCGTGAGACCTGCTTTCGAAAGGAGTAAACACTACAGAGCCGGCGGCATACTCCCCCATGGCGGATAACCCGTATCACCGCCTTCCTCCCAACAGCCACAATGCCCGCCATTCATGGTTTCACGTATGTCGCCAATCTGCTCTCGGTTAGCCTGCCGCTGTGCGTCGTTTTGCTTCATTTCCTCTTGTAACTGGCAGCGTATCCCCTGCAAACTGCTAACCGCATCCAGATGTTTGTGCGCCGCCTCCGAGAACTGATCCTCTATCTCCTCTGCTGTTTCCAATTTTTCTTTGAGATCGTCGCACTCCCCTGGCGGGTTGTGCGACAGGCAATACATCAATTCTTGAGTCACCCCGTTCACGTAACGCTGCTGCCAGTTCAGTTTTTGCACAGCTTCCTGACTGGCTACGTATTCTTCGAAAAGCTCCCTGGACACCTGTTGTTCCTGGCTCATTAAATCCAGGTATTCGCTCAAAAGGCGGCTGTTGGCTGCCTCCAGTTCCTTCATCTGATCGCGTAGTTCATTACATTCTTGCTCACTGTAGCCAGGCATCTTTTATTGCCTCCGATTATGGTTTGCTGTGGGATTCTGCGTTGCCGCACTATTATTTCGCATTGGTTGAATACCTAGAAAACGCGCACCACTTTCTGAGCTATCAACTCCGCCGCGCCAATGACCACAGGCGGCTCTTTAGTATGCTGCGGCCCCATACTCCAGTACAGATTAGCATTCTGGGGATAGAGTTCAAACCAGGTCTGCAAGTCGTAGATGAGTTGGTTCAACCAACTACCTGCGCCTGCCAGAGTTAAGCGGTGAAATTCCAGCGCTGGCTCGCCAGGCGACCAATCCGCCGCAGTGCTGTAATAGCCGCTTAAGCGCACGTAAGTTCCTGGACACAATCCATCCGACATCAAATCTTGAAAGTGCGCTCGCACGGTGATACCTGGCTCCTCCGCCTGACCACGTACCATATCAGCCACCTTCATATAGGTGTTCACCTTTTGCGCCTCGCGTTGGTACGATATCTGGTAGACCAACCCTTCGATTTCCACCAGCTTTCCTTCATACTTTTCGGGCGTCTGTCGCAGTTTCTCGACTGTTACATTGATGCCATCTTCGAGAATCAGGTCAAAAGGGAGACGACGGGCAGCAGCGGCTAACCCTGGGTCTGCGCCGCTGGTCTGCCCCAGCGTGACCGGGAATAACAAATAGTGGGCGGCGGTGTGTAACAAAATGAGCCAGCGCATGGCCTGATGAAGGTCAACCGCCGCCTTCGCTGCCCACTTACGTCCCTGGTTAGCGCCAGGAGAAGCGTAAGGGGTATCCAGGCTGTAATAAAGCGCAGCCGCCAGGCTGGCAGCCCAAACAACCCAAGGCGCTGTTTGCCGGGCAGCGTCGGTGAGTTGGGCGCGCAGCAGTTCCCAGGCTTCTTGCTGCAATAGACCATAAATGGCGCGCAAATGGCTCTGGCAAAATGTGTGCAGCGCCTCAATTTCACTGCGAAAAGCCTCTTCTCCCTGGCTGGCCAGCGCCTGAATATCAGGCCGCCCCAGACTTTGATTGAAGCTGGCGTGAACGGAGGCGAGTAAAGCGTCGCTGCTCAACAAGAGCATGTGGTAATAATGATCATGGAGTTGATCCTGGTCAAATTGCATATCAGGGGGCGGGGGGTCCCCTTCGGCTGCAGTCAGGGTATGTATACGCTGCCAATCCTGCCTGTACTGCTGCATGATTTCCAGGGCGTGTAGAATCCTGGTCATCGTCAACTGACTCTTACCACTGATTTCGTCAGTCAGGCGGATCAGTTCCGACCATTCTTCGGTTTCGGCTGTGTAGCGTAAGGCTTGCGATTGCTGGTAGAAAGCGTCAAAATCGAGTTGGGGCAAGTTGCGGATGGCTGGATAATGGAGCGCCATCCGGCCTAAAAGCAGGCTGCTTTCGGCTGTGGGGGAAAGATTGAGGATATTCATTTTGCCTCCTGTGTGGAAGACGAGAGTTCTTACGGGAAAGCCTTTTTAACTAAAATACTCTACTCTGCGGCTAAGTGCAAAAATATGCTCGTTCAGGTGTTCAGGTCGCCAATGATCTGCTTTAGAGTCAGAGCGTCCAGGTCCTTTTTGTCTAAAAAAGCTACCGCCCCAGCTTCCAATCCCAGGCGATGGAATTCCCTGTCTGGATAAGCGCTGATCAGAATGACGCGGGTAGCAGGCGACGCTCCCTTAATGCGGCGCGTACAGCGCAAGCCGTCTTCCCCTTCTTTGAGCACCACATCCACCAGAGCCAGGTTGGGTAGCAGCCGCTCCGCCGCACGCACCGCCGCGGCCATGTCGCCCGCCTCGCAAACAGTGGCCGGCGGGCAAATATGGCTGATGACGCGATGCAACTGCTGGCGGAAGCGCACGTTGTCATCTACTACCAGGATGGTCACGGGTTGGCTGCCGCTGTCTGCGTTGGTCTTGGCAACAATGGGCATGTCGCCAGCCTGATTACCCAATAGTTCGGGGCGCTGCAGCACGGTGTTGATAGCTTCCAGCCGGCTCTGCACCTTGAGGTGGCGATAAATACGGGTGAGATGGTTCTCTACCGTCTTCACGCTCAACCCCGTGAGTTGCGCAATCCTCTGGTTGTCTTTGCCTTCATACAAGAAACGCAGCAGCTCTTGCTGGCGCGAAGTGAGCCCGGACTGCTGGCTGCCTCGCCCGGAGTTAACTAACCTGGCAATCAAAGGCCCGGAAATCCAGCGTTCCCCGGCCAGCACCCGCTCCACAGCCAGCTTCAAATCACGCAAGGGCTGATCTTTCAGGTGATACCCATTGACGCCAGCCCCTAGCAGCCCTTGCACGTACACGTCGTCGTCATAGGCGCTGACGACCAGAATTTTTAGCAGAGGATATTGCTGGCGAATACGCCGGATGGCCACAATTGGCTCGAAATCGGGCATGGTCACGTCTATCAGCAGACCATCTGGCCGGAAATATTCCAGGGCGGCAAACAGCTCGCTGCCGTCGCCAACTTCGGCGATGACCTGCAGGTCAGCCATTTCCTCGATAACCTTACGGATGCCGGCACGCACCACTGCATGATCGTCGGCCAATAAAATGCTCAACGTAGACATAGGGGTATTATACCTGAGCAGATGGGATAAGGTGGCATAGATTTTCCTCAGCGCTTCTGTGCTTCTGGTTCCGTAGAGGGATTAGGGGGATTTCCCCTAATCAGATAGGGGGAAAAGGAGTTGCCAAGCGTTGGCAACTCTGTTACCCTATTTTTGCGCACAAATTTGAGCGTTTTCCCAAATAACCAGCTCCCAAACCTATGGAACCTCTGCTGCGCGCGATCAATCTATCCAAGAAATTTGGCAACCTGCAAGCCATTCGCCAGGTCAGTTTTGACGTGTGTCCTGGGGAAGTCGTGGGACTTGCCGGCAACAGTGGTTCAGGCAAATCCGTGCTGGTGATGTTGCTGGCTGGTCTGTATGCCCCTAACAGCGGGGACTTGTATTACGACGGTGCGCGCCTGCGGTGGCCTTTCGCTGCCGGCAAATTAGGCATCGGCGTCATCCACCAGAAGCCAGAACTGGTAGACCTCTGGGATGTGACCACCAACATCTTCCTGGGGAACGAGATTGGCTGGCCGTCTGGCTCAACCGGCTGGAAAATCATCAACCGTCGTAAGATGATGCGCGAGGCCAGACGCATCCTGGCCCAACTGGATGTACCCGTCTCATCCTTGCACCAATGTGTCTCTGATCTATCCGCCGAAGAGCGCCAGATGATCGCCATTGCCAGGGTGCTCACCTACCCGGTCAAGCTGGTGATCATTGACGAGCCAACCGTTCTGCTCAGTTACCCGTACCAACAGCGGCTGCTGAACCTGGTAGAGCAGTGGCGGCAACGAAAGATAGCCGTCATCTTTAGCAGCAATAACCTGGACCACTTGTTTACCGTGAGCGATCGCATCATTACCTTGCAGCAGGGAGAGAAAGTCGCCGACCTGGCTACCGACCAGACCACGCGGGAGGAAGTTGTCTCGCTGCTGGTAGGATACCAGGATGACTCGCAGGCCATCGTTAAAACAGAAAGCTACTACCACTCGCACGAGCAAACGGAGCGGCTGCATTACTACCAGATGCTGTTGGAAAAAGACCTGGCGGCTCAAGATTCTCTCAACCAGCAATTGATCGAACAGATGACGGCCCAACTACGCACCCTGGACCAGGCCAATCTGGCCCTGCAAGAAGCGCAACGCCGCCTGTTGACAGAGCGGGAAGAAGAACGCAAATACCTGGCGCGGGAACTACACGATCAAATCATTCAAGACCTGCTCACTGTCAATTACCAGATCGAAGAGCTAGAAGGCGCCGCGTCGCCCCGCCTCAAAGAAGAGTTAGGCGAGACGCAGCAAAAAATCCGTGAACTGGTAACGGCCATCCGCCGTATTTGTGGAACCCTGCGCCCGCCCACAATTGATAGCCTGGGATTGGGAGCGGCGTTGCAATCTTACACCCAAGATTGGTCAGACCGCACCGGTATTGAGGTGGCGCTTGACCTGGACGCCAATCTTGGCCGCCTGCCCGAATTGATCGAATTGTCCATTTTCCGTATTGTCCAGGAAGGTTTGCAAAATGTGTGGAAGCATTCTCACGCCTCTCACGTAGACATCACCCTGCAACATACTTCGCCACGCAGTTTACTGGTTACCATTAGCGACGACGGCCTGGGGCTGCCCGATGATTTCGATCTGGCCAATCTGTCGGCAAATGGGCATTACGGCCTCCTGGGGATTAGCGAGCGCGTGGCGCTGCTGGGGGGGAAATTACGATTGCCCAAACAAAACGCAGGCGGCGCGATTTTACAAATGGAAATCCCCCACCCACGGGTGGAATCAGCCCGTGACCATTCACTCTCTCTGGAGAGAACAGGTTTTTGATCCCTTACAGGCAACGCCTGAGCCGGGCAAACCGCGGTTCGGGCTGAATGCCGGCATCAAACCCCCTATAAGGAGGTGACGAAACAACCAAAACAAAACATTCGCCGTCAAATTTACCCAATATCTTTTAACAAAATTTCTGGAGGAGAAAACATGTCTCGCAAAACCTTTCGATTCATCGTCTATTTGTTTGTCATCGCGGCTATGCTCCTGGGCATCGCTGCCTGCCAGCCCACAGAAACCCCGACCGCAACTGAAGAAGCAGCGCAGCCAACGGAAGGCGCTGCCGAAAGCGAACTGGCAGTCGGCATTGTGCTGCCCACCAAAGACGAACCCCGCTGGATCCAGGACGAAACCCGCTTTAAGGAAGCCCTCACGGCCGCCGGCTATGATGTGGAAATCCTCTTCAGCCAGGGTTCTTCGGCCAAAGAACAAGAGAACGTGGAAGCTTTGATTACCAAGGGTATCCAGGTTCTGATTATTTGCCCGCATGACGGTACAGCGGCTGCCGCTGCCGCTACCGCCGCCCGCGCCGCTGGCGTCAAAGTGATTTCGTATGACCGCCTCATTCGTGACACCGAGGCCGTGGACTACTACGTCACATTCGACAGCGTGGCGGTGGGCGCCGCCCAGGCGCAATACCTGGTAGACAACGCCAGCGGCAGCGGTAACCCGCTGTATCTGTACGCTGGCGCATCTTCCGATAACAACGCCTTCCTCTTCTTCCAGGGCGCCTGGGAAGTCTTGCAGCCCAAGATTGCTGACGGCACCTTCGTCATCAAGAACTCTGACGAAGCCATCGCCCTGCAAGGTAAAGCGGAGTTGACCCGCGACGAACAGTCTCAGATCATCGGTCAGATCACCACTAACTGGGATTTCAACACGGCCAAGACGCTGGCGGAAGCCAACCTGACAGCCGCGACCACCGCCGACAAGGGCAACGTCTTCATCCTGGCGCCGAATGACGGTACCGCCCGCGCTATCGCCGACGTTTTTGCCGCCGACGCGGACGTGACCAGCTATTTCGTTACCGGTCAGGACGCCGAGAAGGCTTCTGTGCAATACATCATTGACGGGAAGCAGTCCATGACCGTTTTGAAGGATGTGCGCACGCTGGTGGCCGACGCCATTGGCGCGGCAGTAGCCTATCTGGAAGGCAGTACGCCGCCACAAACCAACACGTACAACAACGGCGTGATTGATGTTCCAGCCAAGCCATCTGAAGTAATCTCCGTAGACGGCGCTAACGTTCAATCAGCGATCATTGACTCCGGGTATTGGCCCGCCAGCGATTTCACCGGATTACCGTAGCCGTAACCGTTCAGCTTCTGGCTGAACCCGTAGCCAACTTTGCCAGACAATTCTATAATTGCCCGGGGT
This sequence comes from uncultured Ardenticatenaceae bacterium, assembly GCA_964507675.1. Lineage (GTDB taxonomy): Bacteria > Chloroflexota > Anaerolineae > Promineifilales > Promineifilaceae > JAGVTM01. The sequence goes on from CAZDSN010000010.1 coordinate 7,841, forward strand.
AAGCCAGAAACTCACCTGATTTGCCACTGAGAAACCGGGTTTTGGACCAAAACCCGGTTTCTTCAACGGAGGTAAACTACCCATGACGACCCCTATCCTGGAGATGAGGAACATCACCAAAGAGTTCCCAGGCGTGAAAGCGTTAAACAACGTGAGCTTTCGCGTGACCGAATGCGAGATTCACTGCCTGGTGGGTGAAAACGGCGCGGGGAAATCTACTTTAATGAAGGTATTGAGCGGCGTTTATCCTTACGGCGACTATACGGGGGAAATTCTTTTTGCTGGTCAGGAGCAAAGGTTTAGGGGAATTAGCGACAGCGAAAAAGCCGGCATTGCCATCATCTATCAGGAACTGGCGCTTGTCCCCGAAATGACGGTTTATGAAAATATCTTCCTGGGCCATGAAGTTAGAAAAGGCTTTCGGGTAGATTGGAACGAAACCATCAAAAGGGCGGGGGAAATGTTGAAGAAGGTGCGGCTCAACATTAATCCCGCCACCAAAGTCAGAGAATTGGGTGTGGGGAAGCAGCAGTTGGTAGAAATTGCCAAAGCCTTGAGCCGGGACGTTAAATTGCTGATCCTGGACGAACCCACCTCCGCCTTAAACGAAGACGACAGCCAAAATTTGCTGGCTCTGCTGCGCGAACTAAAACTTCAGGGGGTCACCTGCATTTTAATTTCGCACAAGTTAAAGGAAGTCATTGAGATCGCCGACACCATCACCGTTCTTCGTGATGGGCAAACGATTTGCACCCTCGCGGCTGGCGAAGTATCGGAGCATGTGCTGATTAAACACATGGTCGGGCGGGAAATAGACAATATCTATCCCCGCAGAGAGCACCAACGATCCACTGAAGTCATGTTGGAAGTGCAGCACTGGAGCGCTTACAACCCGAAACTGGGTAGAAGTGTGCTGCAAGACGTTAATTTCAACGTCAAAAAGGGGGAAATCGTCGGTTTTGCCGGCCTGATGGGGTCAGGGCGAACAGAGCTGGCCTTGAGCATTTTCGGCAATCCGGATGGCTATCGAATTAGTGGCGAAATGTTCATTAAAGGTAAGAAGAGGCTCTTCCGGCATCCTCAAAACGCCATTAAATCGGGTATTGCTTATGTAACCGAAGATCGCAAAGGGGCCGGACTAATTCTGATCCAGGACGTCAAACAGAATCTTACTCTGGCTAATTTGCGAGCCATCTCCCCACGCGGCATTGTCAATGACAATGCGGAAGTGAAGGTAGCGAACGAATACAAGACCTCTTTGAATATTAAAACGCCAACTGTGGAGCAGCGGGTCTCCAATCTAAGCGGCGGAAACCAGCAGAAAGTATCGTTGGGTAAATGGTTGTTTGTTGGGCCTGATGTGTTGATTCTGGACGAGCCCACGCGCGGCATTGATGTCGGCGCAAAATTTGAAATTTACACCATCATGAACCGGCTGGTACAGGAGGGCATGAGCATCATCATGATTTCGTCTGAACTGCCTGAGGTGTTGGGCATGAGCGACCGGGTGTACGTTGTTTCTGCCGGCAGAATTACGGGCGAACTGCCGATTGAAGCTGCCACCCAGGAAAAGATTATGCTGCTGGCGACAAATTAAGGAAGGAGGAACGAAATGGCGTCTATGGCGAATGCGCCGAAAGCGGTACGCGCGTCGTTTTTCAGCAACGCGCAGAGAGTGTTACGACAGAATATCCGCGAATACGGCATGTATATTGCCCTGTTCATTATCATGGCAATTTTTACAGTCACCACCGAAGGGATTTTCATTTCGCCGCGAAATCTGAGCAACCTGCTCAACCAGACGGGCTATATTGCCGTGTTAGCGGTGGGCATGACACTGGTTATCGTTATCCGGCACATTGACCTGTCGGTTGGTTTTCTGGCCGGTTTTCTGGGAGCCATAGCGGCCATTGCCCTGGTTTCCTGGCAGTTGCCTGTCTACCTTGTCATCCCTTTGGTGTTGGTGCTGGGCGCTGTGGCCGGGCTGATTACGGCTTTTCCCGTGGCGCATTGGGGCATTCCTTCGTTTGTGGCCTCCCTGGCCGGGTGGTTAATTTATCGCGGAGCCATCCTGCTGGTAACCGTGAGTACGGGCACGATCATCATCTCCGACGCCGCTTTTAATGCCATTGGCAACGGCTACATCCCGGACATCCTCCCTGACAGCGGCATCTTGCCAGAACTGCACAAAGTGACGCTGCTTCTAGGCTTGCTGGCTGTCGTTTTATTTATCTTCAGCGAAATCAACAGCCGGCGCAACAAGCAGGCGTATGACTTTGAAGTGCTGCCGATGGATATCTTTATCCTGAAACTGGTCTTTGTGTCGGTTTTAATCGTTGGCAGCTCCTGGGTGTTAGCACAATATAATGGCCTCTCATGGACGGTTGTGATCATGCTGCTTGTCGTGGGCATTTATCATTTTATCACGTCGCAAACGGTGCTGGGCCGGCATATTTACGCCATTGGCGGTAACCCAGAAGCAGCAGAGTTGAGCGGCATCAGCGTCAAGAAATTGATCTACGTCGTTTTTGGCTCTATGGGAATGCTTTCCGGGTTATCCGGCATCTTGTTCGCCTCTCGTTTGCAAGCCGCTACGACCACAGCCGGCACCCTGTTTGAGTTAGACGCCATTGCCGCCGCCTACGTGGGCGGCGTCTCTGCGGCTGGTGGGGTAGGCAAAGTGATAGGCTCCATTATCGGCGCACTGGTGATGACTTCCCTGACCAGCGGCATGAACCTGATGCAGATTGATATTTCGCTGCAATACATTGTCCGCGGCGCAGTGCTGGCCGCAGCTGTCATTTTTGACGTGACTACACGGAGTCGCGGTAAGTAAGCCCAAAGTCAGGCATCAGGCCAGAGGCGGCGGCGAGCTTCATAGAGCAGGATAGCCGCGGCGGCGTTGACGGAAAAGGAGTCAACGCCGCCGCTCATGGGAATGGTCACGCGCAGGTCTAAACCTGCTGCATCTTCCTCTGCCAGCCCCCAATATTCGCTGCCCATGAAAATGGCCGCGCCTGTGCCGGCAATTTCCGCTTGCGACAAGAGAACGCCTCCCTGAGCCACTGTACCCACCATCTGTATCTGATGTGCCCGCAGCAGCCGCTGCAAGGGCGGCAGCGTTTGAAAACGGGCAATCGGCAGCTTGAACAGACTGCCCATAGCCGTGCGCACCGCTTTGGGGTGAAACGGATCGCTGCGCCCTTCGCTGCCCACTGCGGCAAAGGCGGCAGCGCCAATAGCGTGCGCCGTGCGCACCAATGCGCCTACATTGCCGGGATCGGCAATCTCCACGCTTACCAACAACAGCGGCGGGTGGGTTGTTTCCGCCGCCAATATGGTCGCCAGATCAGCCGGCGGCGGTATTTTAACCAGCCCTACGATGTCGCCCAACCCCCGGCCGCGCGTGATGGCGTGGACGATGTCATCGGGCACAACGTACAGGCGGCAGCCGCTTTGCGCCAGGTCAGCCAACAACGCCTGGATGCGCGGAGTGGGGTCTTGATGGTAAGTGTGCGTGAGGAGGGTGGCGGTTACGGCAATGCCGGCACGACAGGCCCGTTCATGCAGCCGCGTCCCTTCCAGCGAAAAACAACCCGCCTGCTCTCGTCCTGGCGCCGTAGCCACCCGCCGTATAGTCTCTAATACGCTGCGCCAGTTAGCCGCAAATTCCATAGACGCGCCTCATGGCCGAAACCACACCGGTTGGTAAATCTGTGACATCTGCGGCACAACGTGCAGCGTCAACAGCACGGCCGCTGGGCTGCCGCTGGTGACTGGATTGGAGGCTGTAATAGTCAGGGTGGCTGTGTAGATGCCGGCAGCCAACAAAGACGCATCCGCGCCAATACGCAACAGTTCCGCGGAACTGCCGCTGGCAGCCGACAAGACAGGCGCAAATGTGCCGCCCGGTTCTACGGTGGCGGCCCAGGTGAAATTGTCTGGATCGAGCGTGATTTGCAGGCTGCGTTCAGTAGTTGCCGTGCTGCCGGCTTCAGCCAGCAGCGTTAAACCGCCGGCTGGCGTCACTGTCATGTCTGCCGTCACCAGCACCAGTTGGGCGTCATCCCAATACACGTCGTTGTTGCGCACTGGCCACATGGGGTCAGAGAAGGTGTAGACGGTAAGGCTGTTCGCCTGGGCGGTCACTTCCACCACAAATTCACCCCAATAGTCGTACTGCTCGCGGGCGGCCCCCCAGATAATGTTCGTCCCGACGCCGTCAACCGGCCATTCGTCGCCGCCGAATGGATCAATGCCCACACGCTGCATCATAACGCCAAACTGCGGTCCCGAAATGTAATCCGTGTCGGGTATGGTAGGCGGGTTGTTTTCATAATCCACCCATTCGCCCGCAGACCAGGAATGTCCCCAGACGCAAAAGCGGTAGGTGTGGCCGGGAGTGACGGGGACTTGTTGGTAAATGCCGGCAACGTGCGTGCCAAAAAAAGAAAAATACTGCTGCGCTGCCGCCCCCGAATGCACCCGATCCCCTGGCCCCGTCGCCCCCTGATCGGCCAACTGAGCCATTTTGTATTCGGGATTGCGATCATAATCATTGGGCGTGCCTGATTTCCACCACGGCGTCCACCCTGCCGCCATCTGCGCCGTGGTACATATACCCGCCGGACAATCGGGATGGCCATCAGGCGGAACGTAGGCCGCATAGGGACCTTCAAACGAAGGGTTTTGTAGCAAATTAGGGCCAGCGCAGGCGGAATCATCCATGACGGTCAACGGCAGCAGGTTGTCAGCAGCTGGCGGCGGGGAACTGCCCCAAGCCGTCAACGTCACGAATCCCGTCAGGAACAAACAGAAAAGGAGTAAACTGATGAACTTTTTCATGGGGGTCTCCATTTGCCAACCGTTGGGCGACGGCGAACGTAGTTTGCCAGCAACAAGCCAGGGAAACAACCGGTGATGGGGCTGGCTGTGTCAAAATCAACCAAAAACGAATAACACGTGCTAAAATGAGCACGCAAGAGGAAAATCGGCGCGGGCGTTTTCGCTCGCCCACGCTTCATCATCTCTATCAGGAGGAAAATATGAGTCGTTTGAGCCGAGTTGTGCTCGTTATTGTTTCGCTGCTCCTTGCCATTGTCGTCGTGGCTGCCGGCATATTCATCTACACCGCGCGCCGCCCCTTCCCCAAAACCAATGGTGGTATCACTGTAACCGGATTGCAGGCAGAAGTCAACATCTACCGCGACGATTACGGCATTCCCCACATCTACGCCCAAAATCAAGATGACCTGTTCTTTGCTCAAGGGTACGTCCACGCCCAGGATCGGTTCTGGCAAATGGAGTTCTGGCGGCACATCGCTCAGGGGCGATTGTCCGAAATGGTTGGCGAACCCACCGTGGAAACAGACACGTTTATTCGCACTGTAGGCTTCAACCGCATTTCTGCCGCCACCCTGGAAATGTATGAAAGAGAGTATCCAGAGGAGTTAGCCATTCTGGAAGCGTATAGCGCCGGCGTGAACGCTTATCTGGCGGAACACAAAGAAGCGTTTTCGCTGACGCAGACGCTGCTGGGGTTACAATCGGATCCGTGGGAGATTGAGCCGTGGACGCCGCTGCATACCATTGGCTGGGCCACGGTGATGTCCTGGGATCTCTCTGGCAACTGGCAAGACGAGTTGGTGCGCGCCAATCTGCTGCAAAAGCTGGGACCGGAAAAGACAGCAGAGATGCGACCTTTCTATCCCGAAGATCGCCCCGTTATTGTGCCCGACGCTGCCGGCAGCGCCGCCAATGCCTTCCCCGCTGTGGCCAGCCAGGTAGACTGGGCGCAGGTCAATACACGCATCCTGCCCGGTCTGCCCGAAAACGGCCTGGCGCTGGGCAGCGGCCCCTTTGTGGGCAGCAACAACTGGGTGGTGAGCGGCGAACATACAGCAACGGGCATGCCGCTGCTGGCTAATGACCCCCACCTGAGCATTCAGATGCCTTCTATCTGGTATGAAGTAGGTTTACATGCCCCTGGGTGGGATGTGGTGGGCTTTTCTTTTGCCGGCACGCCCGGCGTCATCATCGGGCATAACGGCAAAATCGCCTGGGGCGTGACCAACGTCGGCCCCGACGTGCAAGACCTGTTCATTGAAAAACTCAACCCGGACAACCCTGACCAATACGAGTTTGAAGGGGAGTGGCGGGACATAGAAATTATTCCGGAAGTGATCCGCGTCAACGGCGGCGACGACGTGACGGTGGAAGTGCGCGCCACTCACCATGGCCCTCTCATGAATGGCGTGGTAGACGACCTGACCAATCCCCTGGCCTTGCAGTGGGCTACCGCCGAACCCTCCCGCCTGCTGCTGGCCATCCTGGGGTTGAACCAGGCGCAAGATTATGAAGAGTTCCGCGACGCCATGGAATATTGGGACACCGCCGCCCAAAACACTGTCTTCGCCGACGTCAACGGCAACATCGCCTACCAGATGCCAGGCCGCGTCCCCCTGCGGCGCGCCGGCGACGGCACGCTGCCCGTGCCCGGCTGGACGGGCGAATATGAGTGGGAGGGCTGGATTCCCTACGCCGAACTGCCTGCCCTTTACAATCCCGAATCCGGCTACATCGTCACCGCCAACAACGCCGTCGTCGAGCCTGACTATCCCTACCTGATTGAAAAAACCTGGGCCAACGGCGACCGCGCCCAACGGATCACAGACATGATCGAGGAGATCATCGCCGTCCGCCCCATTAACGCCGAGGACTTTGGTCGCATTCACATGGACAGCAAATCCCTGCTGGCTGAATCCTACGTGCCCCTGCTGGCCGGCCTCAGCAGCGATGACGCCCAGGTACAGGCGGCGCTGGAGCGGCTGCGCGGCTGGGATTTACAGGAACGGCGGGATAGCGTGCCGGCAGCTTTGTTCGAGATTTTCTTTATGCACCTGGCGCAAAACACTATTGGCGACGAAATCGGCGGCGACATCACCGATGGGCGCACCGACGCTGCCGTTAGCTTTACCTTCTTCCACGACCTGGGTCAGCAGCCAGACTCCTCCTGGTGGGATAATACCAACACTGCCGGGCAGGAAGGTCGCGACGAAATCATATTGCAATCCCTGAGCCAGACCATCACCTGGTTCCAGGAAAATCTGGGCGGCGATATGAATGATTGGGCCTGGGGGCGCATTCACGACGCCACCTTTGTCAGCGACCCGCTGGGGCAAAGCGGCATCGGCCCCCTGGAAAGCATGGTCAACCGCGGCCCCTTCCCGGTTGACGGCGGCAGCAGCCTTGTCAACGCCACGGGGTGGAGTTGGAGCGACCCGGCCCACCTCACCTGGCATCCTTCTATGCGCATGATCGTGGACCTGAGCAACCTGGACGACAGCCTGTCCGTCATCCCCACCGGGCAAAGCGGCCACCCATACCATAAGCATTATGACGATGAAATTGAGCTATGGCTCAATGGGGAATACCACCCGATGTTGTTTAGCCAGGAAGCGGTGAACGAAGCCGCCGTCAAACACTTGGTGCTGCAGCCGTAAGTTGGCAGTTGCAAAAAGGGCATTTGGGGACACTATGCACCCCCAAATGCCCTTGAGGGCAAGTGTCAGTCCCATCTGAGGTGGGGCTGACACCCACCACAATTAAGTAGCGAGTCGCTTCAGAGTCGGCCTGACTTTTAGCTGAACTAAAAGCTGGCCCAAATTGTAGTTGGCCCTATTTTCAGAAGACAATGCGCCCGGTGAGCACAAGAAAACCAATAATAATGACGATGACGTTGAGAAGGATCAAAATGGAGATAATAAAGCGCTGACCGGGCGTCAGGCGGCTGAAGAAACCGCCGGAACTGCTTTTGGCCGGCATTTCCTCCATCTCCTCATACATCTCACTCGCCAGCGCCGTGCGCTCCCGCAGCCGGTCAAATTCGTCATCCACCGATCCGTCATCGCTGCTGGCCTCTTCCAGCCATTCAGGCAGCTCCTTATCACTGGTCGAGTCACTCTTGGGAGGGGTCAAATCATCTGCCATGTCAGGCGTCTCCATAATGCGTCAATGTATGCTACCAAACAACTTTAAGCGAGCAGGGATGTCTCGTCAAGCATGAAATAAAGTTTCTGCCTTCCTCAAAGGCTACTCGCAATCTGGCAAAATGTCAACCTTACCAGAGGCACGTTTAGACGGGGCGCAGACTGACGTCGCCAGCGGCAATTGTGTGGATAAGGCCCTCTTTGTCGCGCAGCAGCAATCTACCCCAACTGTCCGTCCCCATAAAGATGCCAGCGGCCATGAGCGTCTCCCCTTCCTGAATTTGCACTCGTTGGTTTCTGAAAATGAGTTGGGATTCCCAGGCTGGCTGCGGCGAACGCCCGGCGGTAGCCGCTTCATAATGGGTTTCCAGCCGCCGCAGCAGTTCGGCTAACAGGCGCAGTCGGTTGGCAGGTTGGCCCGTTTCGGCCAGGATGCTGGTGGGAGGGATGGGAAAGGCGGGCAGCGCCGCTGCCGGCACATTCACATTCACCCCCACCCCCAACACCGCCTGCGCCAGCCGCCCCTCCTGCCATACCCCTTCCAACAAGATGCCTCCCAACTTACGCCACCTGCCATCTGTGGCGGCAATGACCAGATCATTGGGCCATTTGAGCTGGGTTTGTAAGCCAGTGACAGCGGCTATTGCTTCTACAGCCGACAGCCCGGCGATCATGGTCAACCAGTTTGCCTGGGCTGGCAGCCAATCCGGCCGCAACAAAAAAGAGAAGAGGAGACAGGTATTGGCTGGCGCTTCCCAGCGTCGCTCCTGCCGCCCCCGGCCCTGCGTCTGAAAATCCGTGATCGCCAGCGCGCCATGCGGCAGATCGGCGCGTAAACGGACTGCCTGCCGCAGCCACAGGTTAGTCGAGTCAACTTCGGGGAAATAATGGATTTCTCGCCCCAACCAGCGCGTCGTCAGCGCCTGGGCGATACCTTCCGGGGACAACCTCTCATCCATGCCGCAATACCCATCCACAGCGAGTAAAATATGGCTTGTGCACGCCAGATGGCAAAAGTCTAGCGGACTTTTGTCATCTCTTGCTGACGTTGCTTGCCGTCATTATTTTAGCAAGCAAACGGGTAAGCGGCACTCTCTAGCAATATCATGCCAGCCTCTTTCCAGGTATATCAACATGATGGTGACAATGGCGCCACCTGTATAGTGACGCCGCTATATTGTAATCTATTATGCGAGGCGCTGAGGCAGCGCGCTGAGGCAGCGCCTCGCATTTGACATAAGCAGTGGGGATTCTTACTCTAGCACGAAGATATTCTTCTCCGCGCACATATCCTTTAAGATTTGCGGCCACACCGTCACGCTGACTTCTCCCAGGTGCGCTTTGCGCAGGATCTGCATGATAGTGCGGGATTGGCCAATGCCGCCGCCAATGCTCAAGGGAATCCTGTTCTCCATGATTGCCTGATGGTAAGGCATGTCCAGGAAGTGAAGCTGGTTGGTCAGCTCTAACTGGCGCACCAGCGAGCGGGCGTTGACGCGCACGCCCATGGAAGAGAGTTCGTGGCGGCGGCGGGTAACCGGGTTCCACACCAGGATGTCACCGTTGAGGCCGTGCATGGGGCGTCCACTGGCGGAAACAGTCTCCGTGACCCAGTCGTCATAATCGGCGGCGCGCATTTCGTGGGGGTAGCCGTCCGCCAATGTCCAGCCAATGCCATAGATAAAGACGGCGGGATACTCCTGCAAAATCATCGTTTCCCGCTGCTTGCGCGGCAGGTCGGGGTAGCGTTCCAGAATCTCTTCAGCGTGAATGAAGGTGAGTTCGTCGGGGAGATTGGGGTATTGATCGGTCTTTAGTTGGGGGAAGAGCGCCTGCACGTGGGTTTCCACGCCTTTGATCACCCGCCAGATTTTGCGCACCACGTCCGTCAGATAGGCCAGATTGCGCTCTTTTTCGGTGATGGCTTGCTCCCAATCCCACTGGTCCACATAGGCGCTGTGGTCGTGGTCCAGGAAATAATCTTTGCGCACGGCGCGCATATCGGTGCAAAGCCCTTCGCCAGGCATCATGCCAAACTGGCGCAGCGCCATGCGCTTCCATTTGGTGGCGGCCTGCACCACTTCGGCGTCTATGGGGTGCTGGTTATAGTCGTTGGAGATGTGGAACTGAATGGGGGTGCGCGAGCCGTCGCGGTCGAGGTAATCGTTGACGCCGCTGCCGGCATCTACAATCAGGGGCACAGTGACCATCATCAGGTTGAGTTCACGGCATAGATTTTCCTCAATGTAATTCTTGGCGGCAAAAATGGCTCTTTGGGTCTCTTTCGGCGTGAGCAGGGAGTGATAATCCTGCGGCAGGATGTGTTCCAGTTCGGCATAGTTGCCAATGCCTGGGCCCGCCAGGTCAGCCTGTTTGTCGAGATCACGAATCATGGGATTGCTCCTTTAGGGAGTTCTCAGACTGGAGCAGTCTGGGAGACTGCTCCAGTCTGGAAAACTTTGGTTTGCGCCGGATTGGAGGGCTGGAACAATGCCGGCATTCACACCCCCAAGCGTAAACAAAGGCTGAACGAGTGTCAGGTGTCACACGTCACCCGCTGCCAGGCGAAATGTCATATCTGCAAGTTGTAGGGCGGGCGGGCAGCCCGCCTCTACTTGACTGCGATACCTTTACCCGTTACGGTCGCCCGCCCGCGGCAATCCCCATCAGAAAATACTCTTCCGTGCGTTGATCGGCTAATCTGGCGGCTTCTTCGGCGGTAATATCCCCATAGAAGGCGCGCTCAATCTCCTGATCGGCTGTGCGCTCAATCTCTTCCCAGGTGCTGATGACAGGCACGCGCTGCAAATAGGGAATCTGATCCAAAAAGACGCGGCTGCGGCTGGGGGATTGGCCCGGGTTGAGAAAGGCGTCAGACTCAGCCACAGCCACCAGCGAAGGCACGGTGCGCCCCGTTCTGGCAACGATAGTTTGCCCGGCGACAGAGTTGGCAAACTCAATGAAAGTCCAGGCCGCTTCCTTATTCTCGGCGGCGCTGGAAAGACAGTAAGCGTCGCTGTGTAGCATACTGGCAGCCTCTTTGCCCATGGGCATGGGGGCTACATCCCAGGCGAAGGTTTCAATCTCGCGAAAGGTAGGCGTGCTGCGGCGGCTGTTGAGGTAGAGGCCGATTGTGCCGGCAATAAAGCGGCTCTCACTGTCCAACGAGGCTTCCTCAACCCGGCCCGGAGCCACGCCATGTACCTGGCGCAAATCCACAAACCATTGCAGCGCCTGCTGCGACGGGAAGCGGGTCAGCGTCAAGCGGGTGGGTTGGTTTACATCGTCCACAATGACGCCGCCATTCTGCCAGACAAAGGCGGAAAGGCGGTACAGCGAGGGATCGGTTCCCAAGCCGTACTGATCGACCACGCCATCGTCGTCCAGGTCTTTGGTCAAGGCAATCGCCGTTTGTAAAAAGTCATCCCAGTCCCAATTGTCGGCAGGATAAGCCAGGCCCGCAGCGTCAAACAAATCCCGGTTATAGTAAACGACCAGGTTGGAGATGTTTTGTGGAATGCACATCAACGTCCCTTCCCAAATGAAGGCTTCGATGGTCTGGGGATAAAAATCTTTGGCCGTGATCACGTTGCTTTCGTCCAGGTAGGGACCTAGCGGTTCTAGCAATCCCTTAGCGGTGAAGCCGGCGATGCGGCGGTAGTTCATCAAAGTAACATCAGGGGGCGTGCCCGCGGCAAAGTCAGTCGCCAGGCGGGTGCGGTATTCGCGGTCGGCGGGGATGTGGGTCACTTCCACGTTAATGTCGGGGTGGGCTTCTTCAAAGGCAGCCACCAGGGCCAGGTAGGCGTCGCGTTCGGCAGGGTCGCCAGAGGTCATGAAAGAGATGGTTGTCTGAGCTTCATTAGCTGAACAGGCGGCAACGAGCAGGGTGAGAATGCCGGCAAAAACCAGCCAACGCAAACGAGAAAACATCATAGACTCCTTTTTGAAAATGAACGTTTATACCCAGGCAGCGGGCATCAATCCGAACAGGGTTTCGGATTATTTATCCAGGATCAATCAGGTCACTAAGCGGGGTTAAAAAGGGCTGGCAAATAGCGAGCCGATGGCGTGGGCGTACAGGGCAGCGGCGGCGTGGGCACAGGCAGGCGCATTTCGAGTACGTTGTTAGCTTCGTCGCTTTCCGCCACTGTATCGGCGGTATCTACTTCTGCCCGGCTGGGCTCGGCGTAAGCGGAAAAGAAAAGAGAGACGGTATCTCCCGCCGCCAATCCGGCGTCCACGGACTGCTCCTGACCATTGACGCGCACCGTGAAGGTTCCAGCCGGGGCAGCGCCAGCATTTGTCACCGTCAATTCCACGCCCAATCCTGCTCCTGGCTCCAGGCACTGGCTGTTTTCCAGCGTATGGTTCATATAAACGGGTCTTAAATCAGGCAGAGCCGCCGGCGTCTCCGTTGGCGCGCGATCCCCTGGTATACAAGCTGCCAACAGGCAAACGCCGGCACAGATGCACCCCAGTAAGGCTACCACTCTCTTTTTCTTCATC
>CAZDSN010000011.1:0-19843 GCA_964507675.1 uncultured Ardenticatenaceae bacterium
GGATCATAGCCGCCCACATCTTTCACAGCATCTTTCTGGTGCAGTATACCTCTATTTTCACCAATCAGGGTGGTTGGAGCAGTGGCATGATTGGCTCCCTCGGCTATTGGTTGGAACAACACGGTGTGCAGCGCGGCGGGCAGCCCTGGTTTTACTATGCCTTCGTTATGCCCTTCTACGAATTTCTGCCGCTGCTGCTGACGCTGCTGGGTGCCTGGTATTGGGCCAAACGAAACCGGCTGCACCAGATCGCCGGCTACTGGCTGGGCATTCTGGTGGGCGGCCTGCTTGCCGGCAGCCTGGTGAATCTGCTCGTTTTCCGCAGCCGCGTCCGCCAGGCAATTGCTCTGGCCAACGCCCAGGCAGAGGGCGCGGGGCAACCGCTGCCCGATCCGCTGCGCATTCGCGCCGATGTGGCCACGAGTTGGACGCCGCTGCTGGTGACATTTTTTGTCATTCTGGCTCTGGGCGTCATCTATTGGTTCTGGCGCCGCCGCAGCCAGATTCGGAACATGCACCACCTGGGGGATAGCTGGCAAGGGTTGGTCAGCGGCGCCACGTTAGTGGGCTTCGTGCCCTTCCTGCTGTGGTGGTTTGTACTCACATTCGTCATTTACAGCATTGCCGGTGAAAAAATGCCCTGGCTCAGCACCCATTTTGTTATGCCAATGGTATTTCTCGGCGGTTGGTATTTGAACGAGCGCTTCAGTGGCAACTCCCTGCGAGATTTTCTCAACCGGAATATGATGCTGCTGGTAGGTCTGACGATTGCCCTGGTCGGCGCAGTGCTGCTAACAGTGGGACCGCTGCTGTTTGGCAAAATCAATTTCGGAGCCCAAGAACAACACAATCTGGCCAATGCCGGACGGCTGTTGGGAAGTCTGCTGGTCGTGGCCGGGTTGGTGTACGTCTGGCGGCTGGCGGCCGGGCGCGTGCCGGCAGACGTTCGCCGCCACGTCTGGTTTATCGCCCTACTCATCATCCTCGGCGGCGTCACCATCCGCGCCACTTACATGGCCAACTTCCCCAACGCCGACTACACCAACGAATTCATGGTCTACGCCCATGGCGCACCTTCTACCAAAGACGTCGTCATGAAACAGATTGACGAACTCTCACAGCGGTTGTATGGCGACAACAGCATAAAGGTAGCTTTTGATAACGTCAGTTCCTGGCCTTACCTCTGGTATTTGCGCAACTACCCCAATCGCCTGTATTACGGCGAAACCCCAGGACGCAATATCACTGAAGCCCCTGCCATTCTGGTGGGCGATAGCAACTACAGCAAAGTGGAGCCGTTACTGGGCGAAGATTATGAGATAAGTACCCACATCTTCTTGTGGTGGCCCATGGAAGAGTATCGCAAGATAAGCTGGAATGCGATCCTGGGGGATGATCTGGTACCGGCTGAACAAAGACGGGGGTTAGGCCGGGCGGCGGTACGGGAAGCACTGTGGGATATCTTCTGGCATCGGGATTACACAGCTTACGGGGCGGCTTTTGGCGGCAGCTACAGCCCCAGCCAATGGCCGCTGCGCCGCCCGCTGCGCCTGTACATCCGCAAGGACGTGTACGCCCAATTGTGGGACTATGGCGCGGCCGCCGCAGTCTATGAGCCGCCACCTGATCCTTACGCGGAAGGGGAACTGACGCCGAATGCCAGCCTGGTGATTGGCGCGCCAGGAACCGGGCCGGGACAGCTCACTACGCCGCACAACGTGGCCGTGGCCACCGATGGGATTATCTACGTACTGGACTCAGGCAACCACCGCGTCTCCGTTTTCAATGCGGATGGCTCCTTCGTAGCCAGTTGGGGCCAGTTTGGCGATCAGCCCGGGCAGTTTAATGACCCCTGGGGGTTGGCCGTAGACGATGAATTTGTCTATGTGGCCGACACCTGGAATTACCGTATTCAAAAGTTCACGCGAGACGGTGAGTTTGTGTTGGCATTTGGGCAAAGCGGTTCGCCTGGCGCCGATCAGGTAGGCGGCGGGCTGTTCTATGGGCCACGGGATATCACTTTGCTGCCGGACAACCGGCTGCTGGTGACAGACACCGGCAATCACCGGTTGCAACTGTTTGACCGCGAGGGCAACTTTATCCAACAATTGGGGTCGCTAGGAACCCTCTTGGGGCAAATGCACGAACCGGTAGGCATCACTGAAGGGCCTGAGGGAGACATCTTCCTGGCCGACACCTGGAACAGCCGCATTCAACGTTTTTCGTCTGACCTGACGCCCCTGGCGGAGTGGAAGGTGGATGCCTGGGCCGGAGAGTCTATCGTCAATAAGCCGTATCTGGCCGTAGACAGCGGCGGGAGGCTGTATGTGACAGATCCAGAAGGGTACCGGGTGCTTATCTTCAACATGGGCGGGCAATATCTGGGGCGGTTCGGCACGTTCGGCGCAGACCTCGCCGGCTTTGGCCTGCCGCAGGGTATTGCCATTGATGGGGAAAACAACGTCTACGTGGTAGACAGCGCCAACAGCCGCATCCTCAAATTCAACGCCGCCGACCTGGGCAGCAGCGCCCCGGCATCTGCGCCATAAGCACTGACCGCCGGATTCCGATGGGTTCAATCACAGAGGTTGAACCCATCGGGTATATACAAACACGGGTGACTGTACAGGTGCGACTTCCCCCTGTACGGTTACAACCACGGTTTCTTTTTCCCAAGTTATTGCGAACTGACGATTTCATCTTCTGGCAATGCCGGCGGAAGCGCGTAAGAAACCTCTGCACGCAAGGTACTTCCCTTTCCAGGCATAGAATTGATAGTTAATGTTCCCCCAATCAAGTGAAGCCGTTCTTGCACACCGGCAAGACCAAAATGATGTTCTCGCGTAAACGATCCCAGATTCGCCGGACACATAAACCCTTTCCCATCATCTCGAACTTCTAACAGGGCAAATCCTGGTTTTAGCAGCAAATCAATCCATATTTGGGTCGCTTCTGCGTGGCGATAAACATTGGTTACGGCTTCCTGCAAGACACGAAACAAACATACCTCGATGACCTCAGGCAAACGTTGGGTTTTAGGGAACTCACCGCCTGATACTTTTAATTCAACAGCGAGGCCATACTGCTCCCGAATATCTTCTACGTATCCCTGGATTGCCAATGCCAGACTTAGATCGTCTAGAGCGGCTGGACGCAATTGTGTGCACACGTCGCGTAGTTCATCAATGACTTGCTGGAGCCGGCTGCGCAGTCCATTTTTTTCAGTGGTCGGCGACAGGCGGCGCGAGGCTGGATCAAGATAATAATGCAAATTGATCAGGTTCTGAATTACCCCATCGTGCAGCTCGCGGGCCAGTCGCTTTCGCTCCTCTTCCCGGCTTTGCAATAATTGTGAATAGAGCAGATTCACTTCACGTGTTCGCTGCTGCAATACTCTCACGAGTTTAACATTTTCAATAGCCGTAGCCGCTCCCCAGGTCAACGTGTTGAGCATGTGGCGGTCCTCTTCATCAAACAACTCACCATCCAGACGCTTGCCTAGCAACAAAAGAGCCTGTACTTGCTTATTGCGTTTGATCGGCACCCAGATTTTGATTTGAGGATGTTCTAACCACGAATTTTCCAGGAGTGTCAGGGATGTCTTTGTCAATTGGGCATGCAATTCTTTGGTGGAGACAACATGATCGGTCTGCAGCAAATTAGAAACCAACGTTGTGTTGGCGTTGAGATCAGGCGGCAAGGAGTTGTAGCCAACAGCGCGAATAAGCGTCAACTGCATCTTATCATTACATAACAAAAATGCGGCGCATTCAAGATGCAAAATATCTATTAATCTATTAACCAGCAAATCGGCCAGTTCTTCGCTATCAATAACCCGGTCAAGCCCGCGACCCATTTCGGCTACCACAGAACGATAGTTGTACCAGCCGCCATAAACCAGATGATCAATGGTGTTTTGCAATCGGTCGCGCAAAAAGATAAACAAAAATCCCCCAAACAGCGTGATCCCACCCCATAGAAGCGGTTCCAAATCATTGGAAACTGACCACAAGCTAGAAATAGTGATAAATCCGACCAGATAGATAACGGACAAAATCACCATAAGAGCCAGGTGCACAATACGCCGGTTGATCAGGCGTTCTATTTGCAGCAGGGTTGAGTGGTAAATAGCCACCAGGTGGGATAAGGGTAGAATGAGCAAAAAGGGGAAGGTCAGTTCATAAGGGACAAGCGCCCGGCCAAATAGCAGGTTTGGCAGCAGCGCCAAACCAACGAGGGGCGTAAAGGCAAGTAAAGCGCCAAATACGACCAGACGCACGCGCCGCTTCCATGATTGTAGAGAGGCTAAAAAATAAGCGCGAGTGAGGAGCAGAACGGTAAAGATGATGGCTATAACGAAGTACAATTGAATGATAAGGGTTATAAGGCTATAGGCTTGATTGTCGTTTCCATACGAGTTGAAAAACCACACCACCGCCAGTATGAACGACAAAGCATATAAACCCTGCAATAGTCGCCGCGGTAGTGGCTTCAGGTCTGTTTCTACTACTTGTGAGTGAAAGTGAATAAGTACGGGGGAAAATAGACAAAGGGTGATGCCAAACCAGCGTGTGGCCCAGAGATACCCCAGGTTTGAAACTGTGCCAAAGGCAAGACCGGCAGCGCCCAGTTGGTTAAAAGCCCAAAAGAGGATGACGCGCCAATCGTGGGGCCGGTACGCCCAAATGCCAAAGCTAAAAAGGGCGAAACAAATGGACACAAACAAGGGGATAGTGCGTTTCAGCAGTTCGGCAGTCGGTGGAGGTTCGGCCGACATCTCCACGAAAATAATCTCCCCCCCACGTGATACCATAATCTGGGCCGTGTCTCCGGCAGCAATTAACGGTTCACCGTCTTCGAATTCGTCAATGGGCTTGCCGGCAACGGCCAGAAGAATGTCGTCAGGCTGCAAACCTGCGGCAGTGGCTGGCGCGTTGACATCTACCTGGACGACTTTGCCAGATGGCTTCTCCCAATATAAACCATCATATGGCTGGCGAATAGCCATGAAGAAAGCCGCAGCAATAAATCCCAGCAGAACCAGGCTGACGAAATAAATTGCCGGCAGCACAACCGGTCTGTGTTTCGCTTGCAGTAGCTTGGGTTCGGCAAAAACATTCATCTATGTTTTCAAACCTTTATTAAGTCCTGCCGGCAAAAGGAAAAGCCAGGTCAAGCAAAGCGAATAAATAGGATTTTGTCACCTCATCAGAAAATGCTGCCAGTGCTGCCAGCGCTCGCTGGCGGCGCATTTCTGCCTGCGCCAGTACATATTGTACTCCCCCCAATTCCAGAATTGTCTGGCGGACAACCGTTTCCCTGGTGGCATCCAACGGAATAACTGACAACATCTCTTCTAACATTTGTTTTTGTGCGGGCGCCGCAGCGGCCAATGCATAAAGTACGGGTAGGGTACGTTTGCCTTGAGAAAGATCGCTGGTGCATTCTTGCGTATAAAGGTCGTACCAATCATCCATGATTTGTAGCAGCAAACCCAGGTTATGACCAAACTGGGCGCACGCGGCCGACTCTATCCCATTACTTCCACCAATCTGGGCTCCGGCCTGGCCTGCCCAGCCAAAAAAGTTGCCGGTTTTGGCCGCCGCAATTTGCCAATATAGCGCCTGATCGGAATCTGGATGAGACATGGCTGCCAGATCCTGATGCTGTCCGGCACACATCTGTATCACCATTTGGTTTAGCTGCTGCCGTAGTTCCCAGGCAGTCGTAAGAGGAATATCAGCTGCGGATAATTTATCTAAGGCTAACTGCGCCAGAAATAGAAAACTCGTGGCCAGATTGACGCCTTCGCCTGGTGACAGCCGGCTTTCTGGGCCGACGATAAAACCTTCATCGGCTATGTCGTCAAACAAATGGGCAGCCAGATGGAGCAAATTCCAGGATGTAGCCACAGACACGACCTTTTCTGCCCTCCCACCTACCAGGCGACAGGTCAAAAACGGCAAAAAAGCATAAGGCCATTTTTCTCTTTTCTTCTCCTGATCTTTGCGGGCAAACCATTGCAGCATCGTTACCAGCGCTGTACTCTGGTCCAGATTAGCTATGATATGATTCGTTTCTTGTTCCAGCAGTTTAGCAAACAGGTCACATGCTGCCAACAGGCGTTTTTTCCTGTTAGCAAAAGACAACGCCTCCTCCTCGCCAGATTCTGAGGTTACATCTCTATCGTTTATCATTGTTTCACAGTAGCCTTTCGGAAATTGAAAAAAACCACCTGGGCGCACCAGGTGGTTAGAAGCAGCAAGCATATTCTGTACTGGCTGTTACAGTAATGCCGTCATATTGCATTGTCGTCTGAAGCGGTGATCTAACAAAGGCCGGCAGCTTAAAACCACCCTACAAGCAGCCTGCTTTCAGACAAGGCTTGCTGTAGATCCTCCGTGGATAAACGGAGCAAATGTCGTAGAGAACTTAACACATTTTTTTCTTCCTGACTTAATCCGGCAGCTAAGAAGCTGCTATTCTGAATTTGACATCGAAACTCGGAATCTGTGGCCACCTGATAGATAAATTGCTCAAACGGGTTCATTGCGCCTCCTCAATTGAATTGATGAAATGTTGCCAAAATATCCTTCAGCACTTCGGCTGTAAGTTTTTCTTTTTGGATGAAATAATCAGCGCCTACATCAACGCTTCCCTGCCGGAACCCATCATCTGCATAAGCGCTAAACAAGATGATCAAAGTTTCAGGAAAAAGAGCCTTAATGCGGTACGTGGCTTCCAAGCCATTCATTTTAGGCATGGCTATATCCATTAGCACCACATCAGGTTTCAGGAGCGCAACCAGATCGAACGCTTGCTGTCCATTTTCCGCAGTTTGCACGACCTGCCAGTTGGGGTGAGCCGTCACCATTTCACAGAGCGCTTGCCGCGCCAACCGAAAATCGTCTACAATCAGAAATCGAAATTGCTCGTGCATAAGCGACTATTCTTAGACAGGTGCGGGTGATACAAACGGCACAAACCTGGCGGTCCCTGCGCCTGTTTCATTGCCAGCGAAAGAGCTTGACAGATAGGGCCACAAAAAGAAGGGTGTACGCGGTTAATCCCACGATGGGCAGCCACGGATTGTCTGGCAGGGCCCCGGCATTCATCAGGGGGCGAATCAGGGTTGTCACCATAGATGTGGGCAAAACATACCCAATTTTTTGAAGGAAGGGGGGAAACAACTCTGCCGGCATCATAGAATCCCCCAAAAACAGGAGCGGCAGCACCAAAAACACATAGGCAGAATTGGCTATCGTCGCATTGGGCACTAATCCCGCAATGACAGCTCCCAGGGCAATGAAGCACGCGCTGGCCAGACATAGAACCAGGAAGGAGAATAACAATCCCTGGAGCGATACGGATAACCGCAGCAACAACAAACCAGCCAGCACGACCAGAGCGGCCTGGATGAGAGATAAAACAAGCTGAGACAACGAGCGCCCTAAAACCAACTGCCATAAGGGCACAGGGGTGCATGCCAGCCGTCGGAACACACCCTGTTCCCGCCAGTTGACAATATTAGTCGCATGCATCCCCCCGGTTTGGATAACTGTCAGCGCCACGATACCGGGGAAGATGAAGGCCATCATATCAAAATTCTCGTTAGAAGACGTGCGGGTTAACAACCAAAAGACAAGGAGCATCATAACAGGTGTTACCAGCGCCACCAGCATCATCGTTCGATTTTGCAAACTACCTTTTAAGTTAGCGCGCGCAAAACTGAGTACGGGATGTAAGGGGTGGCCTGGATTTCTTTCCCTTTCATTCTCTTTTATACTTAGGGTGGTTTTTATAGTCATTCGCGAATCCTATGCCCGGTAAGGCTCAAAAAGAGTTCTTCCAAATTGGGTTCGTGGACTGTAAGCCCTTCTATTCTCATTCCTTGTGCCGCAGCCAGTTCATGCAGCTTTGTAATGACTTCAGGCACGTTGTAGCAGCGCACATGGAGCCGGGTTTGTTCCTGCCAGACGGAATCAATGCCGGGGAGTTGTTCAATCTCTTCTGCCGAAAGGGAGGTAACCATGCTAATGCGTGACAACCCTTCCAGGGATTTCACAAGCTCGGCTGGAACGCCCAGAGCTAACATTTTACCGTGGTCAATGATGCCGACGCGGTCGCACAAGATTTCTGCTTCTTCCATATAGTGGGTGGTAATAATCACCGTGCGCCCTTCATCCCGCAGCTCACGAATAAGCTGCCAGGTATTGTAACGCGCTTGCGGATCCAGTCCGGTTGTTGGCTCGTCGAGGATGACAATAGATGGATCGTTGACAAGGGCCAGAGCCAGGGCCAGACGTTGCTGCTGCCCGCCCGACATAGAAGTTGGCAACGCAGATGCTTTTTCACTTAATGACACTTTGGTAAAGAGAGCATCCACGATATTTTTATGCGCCTTGCGCCCATAGAGCTCCATAAACAAGGAGACCTGCTCGGCGGCTTTTAATTCAGGTAAGAGCGATGTGCTTTGTAACTGTACACCCATCTCCCGTTTTACGCGGGCTGGTTCTGTAACCGGGTCCGCCCCTTGCACACGAACCATGCCGGCATCTGCCTTGATCAATCCCTCAATACAAGAAAGTGTTGTGGTTTTGCCGGCCCCATTAGGTCCCAATAACCCAAAGATTTCCCCCTTATAAACTTCGAAGCTCAAATGATCTACAGCCAGTACATCTGCATACTGCTTGACCAAATCTTTTACTTCGATAATGATCTCTCTTCGTCTGTTACTCATACACCTCTCCCTGGAGTGTGAAGTCATGTATACCGGTAAACAACCTTTCCAAACCGTTCGCGCGCGTTATAAGTTCTCTCAAAAAACGGGGCGACATCGTCACCGCAAAACAGTGAATCAATAGCAACATTTAATGCCCCTTGATTATAATCAACCAGGGCGTTCTCTAAATCATCGGTTGAACCCAAACAGTTACCTATGATGTGCAAATTTTTAAGAAATACTAGCTTCATAATGTCATGCTGATTTAATTGACGCTGCCCCTGCGGATTCCTCCAATCACTGTACTGTTGGCCAAACCCACAGGTAATGTAACGCCCGTTAACCGCCATGATGTCCAGCACCTTGCCCAAATGCAGATCAAAAAACGGGTCGAATACACAGTGAAATGGTCCCTGACTCCGCAGCAGCGCCATAAATTGGGCGTTTTGGGAAAAACTGGGCAGATCGGGCTCCACCTGTATCACGGTTTTGACCCCCATCCTCTGCAATTCATCAGCGAAAGCCAGGGACGTACTGGCCGCAACCACCTGTACATCCTGTTTTTTCAGGGCGTTAATGATAAACAACGACGTGTTAGCTTTGGCCGAAGTAACTAACACGTTTTCTCCTGGGCGCAGGTTTGCGCGGCGAACCATGCCCGCTGCCGTTTGTGCGCCAACAGTGAAGGCAGCGGCGATTTCGTCAGGCATTTCTGCTGGAACCAGGATGAGTTTGCGTTGATGAAAAACCTGGTATTCTTTGGAAGCCTGGTGGCTGGCAGTTCCTTCTGCCACGCCCTGAGCGTCAATGCCAGGTCCGTCATAGCTGTTATTGCCCATCACGCGGTCACCCACCTTCAAGCGAGTGACGGCTGCGCCCACGGCCACGACCACCCCCACAAATTCAGAACCCACTGCATAGTAGGAATTCGGACGCTGCCGGCATTTATCATGAGCCAGCAAAATAAACATTTTGTCTCGATAGTTACAAGAAAAAGCAGTGACGCGCACGAACACCTTGTAACAGTTTTCGGGCGCATCGGCGTCAAAAACAGGGGTGTGCACGTTTAGCAACCCACAGGTTACTGCCACGCCATCAAAAGCAACCGTTTGCAAAGAACGGTTTTCGGGCATCGTTTGTCTAAAACTTTCGTGGCAAACAGCAACACTGCGCATGCTTTCTCCCCAATTTACTTAACCCACCGACGCCAACATAGCCGACAGATTCGGCTCCAAAATGAGTGTATACAAATCGTTGGAAGTAGCATGGTAAGTATCCTCCAAATAACGATACAACAAGTAGGATAATTGTACTTCTTGCAGCGGCGTCAACCCCAAACGATTGTTGAACATATGCACATAGTTAGGCAAAATCAGCAGAGCTACCGTGGGCGACTCATAAACAGTCGGGACAGTGCGCAGCAACATCTCATGCTGCGCAACGTGTTGGCGAATCGGCGACTCTAGCTGATCCGTTAATTCCAACCTCCGAAGCTGCTCCAACACGTCTACCAGATGCTCCCGCCATATTTGAAACAAGCCGGGTGATTTTCCTTGCCAGCTTTCTTCTAAAGCCCCCATCCCCTCCTCTCGGAAACGACGCGCAAACCTGGCCTTGCGCTGCTGATAATTTTCCTCCATCGCCGTCACAATTTGCTCATGATATTCTGGCTGCACCATACTCAACCAATAAGCTGTGTAAGCTCGCAGCAAAAATGCTTTCTCATGGGGTTTCGCGCCAAACTCCGACAATAAAATGTTCATTAATTCCAAAGCAAATTGGGAACGAGAAATGTTCGTCTGGCGCTCCGCCGCCAGCACGTAAACGCAAATCTGGCTGGACATTTGAAAATGAGCCTCAGCCACAGACAACCCTGCGCTGCCGCCATACTTTTCAATTTCCGGTTCATAAACAGCATAACGTAAACAACCGGATTCCCGTAATCTCCCCGGCGTTATCACTGCGTTGCCCGGCCAGAGCTGTGGCTGCCGCGTGGCGAAAAAGTCGGCCACAGCCGCCTCTAAATGGGTTTGTACTGGCCCACTCAAGTTAGCGCTGTCTCCCTTAAAACGTAAACGCAGATGGTAACCGCCCTCAGCATAACGAATAAAGAAAAATTGCTCGATCCACCGCTGTTCCTTAAAGAAATTCACCAACCCCGGCATGACCTCCACGATAAATTGGTCACAAACCGCACGCAGGGCCAGCGGTTCCACTTGCCCTTCATTGTCTGGGTGTAAGAAATATATCTGGCTGTACAGCCAGGTGGTCCCGGTTGGGAGTGGCATAGACAAAATCCCTTATTGTCTGTTAGCCGCACGACCAGGCAAAGCAGCCTGCGTTTGGCGCGCCCAGGCATCTGCCTGACTAATCTCTGTTTCTGTCAAAAGGGCGCGGTAATGCTGCGCCAACACATAAGCCATGTGTAGTTCCTGCATCATCCCAACCCCAATTCTATTGTGCATCAGATGAAAAAAGGCCATCAGACGCAGGCTGCCATAGGGCGTTAGTTGTCCATTGGCATCCCGCCCTATCACTGGCGGCACTTTTTCCCGAAGCGCTGCCAGCCACTTCTGATAAAAACGGCGCATCTCTGGCTGCAGCATCAGCAAACTATCGTCTGGGGTCCTCTTTTGGGCAAAAAAAGCCTGATACCGCGCCTTCCTTTGCTCATACATATCATGCGATGCCGCCAAATCAGCCGGCGTCAAATCAAAATACTCAATCCATTCCATGCGCAAATAAGTCAGGAAATAATACCGCTCCAGATTAGTCAGATCCGTTACGCGCAAGAAATCATCTACCAGCAGCCGGGCAATCGTCTTTCGCAACTGATAGGTTGGTCTCAGGCTTAATAAATCGAGTACCCTGGCACAGGCATCAGAGTGCAAGTCATAGTGGTGAGCAAAAATCTCGTCCGACTCAAAGATCTCCTCCTCACCCGTATTGTACATCAGCCCCATCTCATGCGCGTTGGGCAGACGCAGGTCAAATGTCTCACGCGTTCCTCCCCACTTTTGATTGAGCCGCACCGCCAGAGGCGTCAATTGCATGGGATGTAAACTTACCTCAGGGTGTTGCAAACGAAGGGCTTCCAAAGCCTGCGTCAGATAAGGGGCCGCTTTTTCCGCTAATACCTGTTCATCGCCATAAACTTGATAGCGAATGTGGTATCCTTCCTCAGAAAAACGCATGAAAATCCCCCAACGAATCCACCCCTTTTCTTGGAGACAAAGCAATGATGGGTAGACAAAACGTAAGAGAATAGTATTCCCATTACTATCTTCTTCGTTTTCAACATCCGCCAGGCTATAGTAGATCTTTGTCAGAAACCACCGTTCACCCATCAGCCAACGCCTCTCGGTTTAATTCGATTTGAAACTCAACGACATAACGCTGCCCATCAATCTGCAGCGGCAACTGCCGTGGGTTTGGCAGCATCTCTTCCACGTGTACCGCTTCCACGCTATTCCCTTCAATCATGTAGAAGAACGTTTCCAGCGTGAAGAAATTTTCGAAATCCACCAGCATCGGCTTGTGGGCAGTGCGAAAACTGTAGTCAAATTTCGAGAAATCGCGCTTTCTTTTAACACGCAAGAAGACTTCCCGTGGTAATTGGTGTTCTTGCGCCCAGGCATACATATTGAGAAAGCGCATAAACTCATCATCTTCGGGTTGGGGTACGATTTCAGGTGAGAACGCCCACATTTCACGCTGCAGCACAAAACGACCAATTCGTAGCCTGGGGTAATGCCGTAAGGACTGTCCATGTGCCGGATCGCCCGGCTGATAGGGCAGCAGACCTTCCCGGTGCTCATTGGGCTTCAACCTTTCCATGTGGTAGCCCGTCGGTGATATATCCACGATGAGACGGTGAAAAGACGGCAGCGCCATCATGTGGAAAAACCCCATGTACATGGGAATAATTTGTTCTTGCGTCTGCTCATCGTGACCATACCAGAGTCGCAACTGGTCTGTTTCTGGATCGTGGTCAATTTCCAGTGAACGGTAAGGGATTTGTTGTTCATCGGGCAGCGCGCTGACTTCATTGGGTGGCACGATCTGGCGGGCGGTAAGCTGGGGGTGTATCTGGGCATTGTGATCCAGCACAGACAGCACCTCAGCCATCTCATGGCCCCCTGGCATTGCTTCCTGCCAGGCCAATAAACCTTGCTTTAAGTTTTCCGTGAGCGGCGGCCCGTCTGGGTTATCGTCAAACAAATAGCAATAACGAGTGAAGAAATGACCAAAACCAGGCAAAGCATAATTAAAGGCGACAAGATAATCCCCTTGTTCGTATGCTTCCCAGCTTTCCGCGGCAATCTGCAAATTCAAGGCAGATGAAAGCGGCGCTGGCAACTGTCCGCCGAATGTCTCTGTCAATGCTTGTAAGACTTCGTGCGAAACATGCACCTCTCGCTTTGCTGTTGGGGTCTCATTGTTTCCTAACGCCTGCATGTAAACCAACGCCCGCTCATTACACGCCGCGCTACGCGGAAACAGTTCCTTGTTATCTAGTTCCCGGTCTGCCAACGTATTCATCATGATCCGCATATGGTCCAAAGAAAACATCATCAAATTTTGACAGCGCCCGCCGACCCCAAACGTGTCCACAAAAATGTCGCGTAGCATGGTCTGGCTCAAACCACCCTGATCACGGGCATGAATGCATTCCAGGAAAGGCCCTAAATCCGCGGTCAGCGGCGTGAAAAAAGGTTTACCAAGTTGCATCTGGATGCCGGCAAAAGTGGCATCTTCCATAAAATAATCGGTGCGTTCCGCCCGTGCGGCCGCTGCTGGTCGCCACCATTGCAGCAAGTCATTAATAATAAGCTGCGTCTCTTCGTGTATCTGGATTCGCTCTGTTACCGATGCCGGCGCAAAGCGCTGGCAGTTCTCTTGTAGTCTGCGCAGCAGCGCCGCCATTTCCACGGCTTGGGGCACGCCTAATGCTTCAACTTGCCGGCATAAATGCGATAAACGATCGCGGGTATTGCTGGGAAGTTGGAACGCGGTCAGAATCAAACCGGCATCTACCAGGCGGTGTACAAACGTGACCGCTTTTTGATAGCCAGGCGACCCAACTTCGGCTCCGCCCGCCAAAAAGCTAATGAGATCGCCCAAAGTGACGGTGTCTGTCTTGTGCGCCTCCAAAAACTCCACCACCTGCCGCATAATTGGTAAATATTTACCCCGACGCACCGAATTCATGCTGGTATATACCGGCTGATCATCTTCTAATTTGGGCCGAAGAAATACGATATCTTCTCCTGCCAGGTAATAGGTGTAGTTGATGCGTGCCGGCAAACAGGCTTGAAATTCGGGGACGTGGCTGAGCGACGTAGCCAGGTCCGCAACCACGCTCAAGTTGAGGCTGGTTTCGCTGTGCATACCCGCCGCTTCACTAACATGTATGGAAAACAACTGCTCAGACTCGGGCTGCACACCGGCCAGCGCCAGCGGCCCAAAACGGCCAAAGGGACTGGTCTTGGCCGCCATACGGGTAAAATAACGAAATGCGCCGGCCTCAACCCGCTGCTCCCGATTACTTATGTTTGCCGGATCGCTGTCCAGGTAATTTTGCAGTCCGATAAACAAGGAGGGAGTTGCCAGTTGCACGCCCTTCTGAAAATTGGGGTCGCGAAACGATTCTTGCAACAGGCGGCGTTTAGCAACCAGTTCCTGCGCAAATACACAGCGGCCCTGCTGGACAAGCCGTTCGAAGCGCATCAACTGCCGATAATAACGCAGCACTTCGTAACGCAGCGCCGGATTGCCAATCTCCCGTAGCACACGCCGTTCGGCAATTGTGACGGGGCGTCCATTAAATATATTGCGCTTGAGGGCCACAATTTGACCACGTGTCTTACCCGTATGCTTGCCAATTTCCGCATAAAGCAACTCATCACACAGCCATGCTTTCTGTTGATTCACCCACGCGCGGAGCGCAATAATTTCATCCATGATAGGCGTCGTTTGCCTGAACTTCAACCGGTCAAGCTCCTCATATGATTTGCCGGCAAACCGTATCAACACGTGTGGCGAGGGTTTCCAGGTTGTTTCTGCTGTTTGATAAGGCAAAACGTTTGTGGATAGCATCAGGCTTTATCCTCACCCTACGAACTGCATCACGAGATTGCCAATAGCCTGGGCAATGGAATAAATGAAGAGAGAGACAAAGGTGACCGTCCAGATTACCGACACCAGGCCATACAAACTATAAATGATCTGGTGACGACGGTTAGTTGTAAGAGGTTCAGCCAACATCTCCGCATTGACGGGGCGACCCAACCACTGCCGAATAGTTGTGCTGAGGTAGCGAACGGCCGATCGGCGCAGATTAGGTAACTCCAGAAGATCAGACAATATCCAGTAACCATCCATACGAATCAGAAACGGGTTGAGGTTAATAAGAATAACGGAGAGTGGAAAGGCGGTGTACCCCAATGCCAGCCGATGAATCAGGTCGCCAGGCGGGGACAGCCAGACGATCAGGCCAAAAATCCCCAGGAAAACCATATCCACCAGCGGCCCAGCCGCAGAAATCATCATCCGTTTATATTTGTTGTCAATCGTGTAGGCGTCGGTAGTTTTGGTGTAAAAGACGGGCACTACACCCCAAACCAAACCCAGACCGAAGCCGCCAGCTTGCGCCCCAAACACGCGGCAGGCCAGAGAGTGCGCCATCTCATGCAAGCTAATTTCAATCAAAAAGACGAGGGGCAATAGAGTCAGGTAAAAATCTTCCCGGGTCATCCCTATCTGGTTGATGGGGGCGGCCAATCCACCCTGTTCGGGAGGGAAAATGGCAAACGCCAGGCCAACCAGTATCAGCACGAGGGACAACCCGGCTGTCACGTAATTGTACCACCACCCCTGATGCGCCATAAACCAGTTCAATAATCGCTCCCCCCCCACCAGTTGCTTATAGAATCCCAACCGCCCGCCCAGGCGCTGTTTCTTTGCTTTTTTCGCCTCTGTGAACGTTACTTCCACCCAACTACCCGCTTCGATTAAATTGCTGCGGTTGCACATGTCAATGAAGCTTTCTATTTTGGGCAGCGAAAAATTCATGCGATGCTCTTTAAGCAAAATCTGCTGTAGTTCGCTAATTGTGTGCTGTCCGCCCAACATTTCCAGTAGCGTGACGCCGCCCTTTCCGATCGAAATATAAAATTCTCCGGTAGGGTCTTTTACCACGTACTTTGGATTCCATCCATCCGAATTGAAGGATGAAATTTGCAGATTTTCAGCCCGTTTAGGTTTGAATATCTGGCGCGGATCTATTTCGTCAGACAAGATTTCAGTTTGCATAATAGCGCTGTTATGAAGCATAGTTACCATCCTCACCCTCGTCTGCAACTTTGTGCCCAATGGCAAATGCCTTGAGGACGCTGCCCTGGAACCCATCCACGGACAACCATTGTTCAAAGGCGCCTTGAACAAGGCTGCCGGTGGTGCAGCCGCTTAAATCAAGACAACTGGTCACCAAATACATGCGCTGCAATAGCAGACCCACATCCAGGAGCATGTACCGGTAACCACGATCCCCGTAGCGCTGCAAGTAATCGGAAAGCGAGCCTAATGTTAAAATCAGGACAGACGCAGCCAGAAACTCCGCCTGAAAGAAATGTTCCTGGACAAAAGGCATAGGGTCTTCAAGAAGAATATGGCGCAGATGACGCCGCTGTTCATCATAGTAGTAAACACCCGCCGCCAGACCATCTACGTTTAGAACCAATGGGAAGAGCCGGCAGCCGGTGACGTGTCCCGACGTTCGTTTAAGGCCAGAGTGCGGCAGAGGATCGGGTTGATAGGCGGGATCAGTGACCTGCGCCGGATAGCAGAGGGCCAGGAATTGGGCTAATTCGGCGCGTGTCAAGGGTGAATGGGCGTAACTGCGGACACTACGCCGAAAAGAGAGCGTATCCAGGCTGTTGCGCTGAACCGCAGCGACTGGATCAACCGCTGGCGCAAATGGTTCATAGGGAAGCGTAGGGGAAAAGAGTTGATTGACCCAGGCTGACGGTGAGTCTAATTCAGATGCATCCAGGCCGGATTCGCGGCGAAACCCGGTGGGAAAGTTTTTTGTCCACTCATATAAATAGAGGGCCGGACTTGTTTCCAGAAACAGGTTTTGGATGGGCATACTTTCCTCTGTGCGTCAGGCTGCTACGCCGTAATCGCCGTTTCCACTAAATAAGCTGTGTATAGTGCAAATTCCGTCAATGTATGCAGGCCAAGCAACTCATTCACCTGGTCATCATAGAAATCGTCGCTGGCCCATAGCTGTAGACCCAACAACTGGGTGACTACCTGTAAGCTTTGCAGCATGGCCCCGCCATCGTAATGGACATAACGGAAAGATTTGGACACATATTTTGACTCTACCCGTCCGTGGGCGGCGGTCTGAATCACAGCGGCAACAACGTTGTCGGGTAATGCCTCGCTGCCTATAACGGCTGCATCTAGCTGCTGCCGGAAATCCCCTGCTTGCAGTTGAGCCAGGGAACGTTCGTATGGGTTGAAGTAATAGATGCCCGGAGGCACTCCCTCTATGGCAAAGTTCACCAGGTATAAGGTTTGGGAAGCCAGGCCGCCAGCAGAAGGGGTGACACGCAGTCCCAGGCCTCGCCCACTTTCATGTTCGACTAATTGGAATCCGCCCACAGCTTGCAGCAACAGGCTAATTCTTTCCAGGTTCATAGGCATAGACGGAACATGATCCGGCGCTTCTGTCGCTTGCACAAAGGGTTGTAGAAAGGGGTCGGGTAACGCGGTTAAGGCCAATCGCGGCAAAGCTATCGTCGGTCGGTTCACATATTTCTTATAAGCCCCTTCCACGGCTTTCATATTTTTCGACAGGTAGTGCATCTGGTGGCCCTTAGGAAACAAGCGGTATGCCTTGTCATTTGTATTGAGATGATACAATGCCGGCCAGTTTTCCCCATGCTGCGGGCCTACTTGCAAATCTCGTAAATCGCTGTTATATCCTTGCGCTCGCGAGCAAACCGGGCAGCCAGCTAACTGATAAACTGGCAACGATTCCAAAGCCATGACATCCTGTCGCAGACGGAACAACGTCTCCCCAGATTTGATAGGGATGAATTTGGTCAAAATACTCAGGGCAAATAATGCCGTCTGGCTGGCGCCAATCTGTTCCGCCGGCGACAGGAAGCGGCGCGAAGGCGGGGTTGGCGTCAAACCGGTCTGTGTATCATTCAAATCCAGCAGCCCGCCGTGATGAACACATTCGTAACAGGGACTTTGGTGAGGAAAAACAGAGGGGCCAATTTCTACGGCATCAGGATGAATGAGGCTGCGTAAAAAAGGCACCTGGTGTTTAACGCCCAGGCGGTTAAGCTGGCGGGTAAGCGGCAGAAAAGGAGCGTCTACAGCTAACAACATCAGCTTTTGCCCGGCCAGCGCGTTTTCCAGCATTTGCACTGCTGCTGGCTGACCCTGGGTGAATGCCGGCACATCCAACTCCAAAACATCCACATGCAGGTGTGGTGTTGCCATTTTCTGCCATTGTTGGCGCTGCTCATCTAAAGGAATGACAGTCAGGTTACCCAACCCCAAATGCGCCAACTCCGCTACGACTTGCATGGCGCCACGGCCACTGACCAGGGCCGCCACTGAAGCGCTTTGCAGTTCGCTCAAAACTTCATACCGGTTCCGCGTAGCCCGCGTAAAATCAATGTAACGGCTGTAAAACTTCAGTTGCGACTCAAAACGTTGCGCCAGTTCCCGCGTAATATTCCCGTTTAGGACTTTCCCTTCCTCTAGCAATCCCTGCATAAATAACAACGAGAGCACATCCTGCACGGCGCTGGGCCGAAAACCCTGGACACGGGCTATAATTTCCGCCACAGTGAGCCGGCCAGTTAAAAGAGGGATCACTTGCGGCAGCAAATTTTCTACTGACTTGCCGCGCAGCACGATGTCCCCCAACCCACCAAAAGCAACAAACATACGGCGAGAGTGCCATAATAAGGCAAAATCCTCCGACATGCGCGGGTACAACGGCAACTGCATTTGGGGATCATTCGTGATCATCTTGCCCAGGTTCTTAGCTTCCTGCATGGACAACCTCCTGGCGGGTGACAGCACGTTGAACCATATGGGCCAGTGTGTCGCTGTTATTCTGATGGCGCTGTGCCTGTCTTTCACCACACACCGGGCACCATTCCAGGGGAACAACATAATCAAATGATTGGGATTGCATCAGTGGATAATGGGTAATAGCCCGGCTCAAGGCCATGGGGGGTTGTTCGCCACTCAGAAACCGGATCACCTCAGCTTCCACATAGGCGGCAGCCAGATTGGCCAGCGGCGCGATCTGACCTTCAAACTCGAAAGTAGGGTTGTCCTGCAGGAAACGCTGGCGCGCCTGCCACACATCCAGATGCTCCACGTTGGATTGAAGGCGGCGGATGTAACAATGATAACAGGCCGTAACACCCGGGATGACGGTGGGTCCTAACGTAATTTCTGTGCCCCAGGCAGAGACATTCGTCCAGGCAGTGCCAATGCGCACACAATCCTTATTGACACTTTCTAACACCTCTGGATATGGGCGACCACTGACAACAACCAGCAAGTGATGTTTAGAGAGAGTCACGCTGAATCCAGGCAGATTGTAGCGGCTGCGCGGAATATTGATGAGTTGTGCCTGATGATGCGGCTGCTGGCTGATTGATATCAGGGTTTTGGTATCATCATCATGCACACCCAACAGGGAAAGAGTCGCCAGGGGATACTGCGCCAAACGAGCAGCGACTTGATACCCCACCGGACCCGATGCCAGGAGCGCAACCCGTGCCCGCTGCAATCGCCGTTCGCTCAATAGCTCGGTTGTTGGCGGGCCAGGATCAATGCGATCCCAATAGGCCAAAATGGATTCATGTCGAGCAGCGACTTGTTGGTAAACCTTTTCCATAGTTCACTTTTGTGGTCATCTGGCAGCCTACCAGCGTTACGTTTGTCTGATTAGCACAGGCTTCAAGCAAAAGGCTGGGGCAGGGGATTTAGCTGCGCCCGGTCACGGACGGGGTATCCCAGGTGCGCCGGAGCTTCATATAACCTGGGGGTTGCCGTGTAGCGCATACAGTAATTGGT
>CAZDSN010000012.1:0-19598 GCA_964507675.1 uncultured Ardenticatenaceae bacterium
GCCAAACTGTTAATGAGTGGCGGCAGTGGTCAGGTCACCTTTAACGGCAACACGGCCAGCGGTAATGGGCTGAATGGGTTGGATTTGTCCGGCAATCTGGCCGGCGCGCTAACCCTGAATAACGCTAACCAGACCAACTTCCCGGCCGTTCTCAGCAATGACATCAGCATTCCCTTTGGCAGCAGCCTGTCCTTGTCCGCTAACAGCATCCTCAAAGCTGGCAACAGCAGCGTAGACGTTCAGGTGTTTGGCAGTCTGACTGCCGCCGGGCAGCCGGGTCAGGTCATTATCTTCACTTCGCTCAAAGATGACAGCGTTGGTGGCGACACCAACGGGGATGGCGGCGCTACCGTGCCGGCAGCCGGCGATTGGGGCGGCCTCTACTTCCACGATGGCAGCGCCGGCAACACACTCAGCCGCTGTGTCATTGCCTATGGCGGTAGTAATGCCGCGCAAGGAGCCAACGCCAACCTGCGCAGCGATAACGCCAGCCTGACACTCTCTGGCTGCTCTTCGCGCGCTTCCGCTGCCGATGGCGCCTATCTGATCAGCAATAGCGGCGGTCGCACCTTCACCCTGCAAAACAACACGTTCCAGAACAATAACGACAACGGCCTGGAGATTCTCTCCTCTGGCGCCGCCGCTGCCGTCAATTTGACCACCAACTCTTTCCTGGCCAACCAGAATGCAGCGGTTCGTCTGGTTCTCAACAACGGCAGCGGTACGGTCACGCTGAACGGCAACACCGGGATGGGCAATGACATCAACGGTCTGGCAATTTCTGGCGCGGTTGTTGGCACGCTGACGTTGGACAATGCCGCACAGACGAATTTTGCCACGGTTTTATCGGGGGATGTTGTGGTAAGCGCCGGCAGCACGCTGGCCTTGTCTCCTGGCACCGTTGTCAAAGGACTGGATATGGCCGCGGACCTGCAGTTGTTTGGCACGCTCTCAGCTAATGGGACACAGGCCACGCCCATTTACTTCACCTCCTTCCGTGACGATACTATTGGCGGAGACACCAATAATGACGGCGGCGCCAGCAGCCCGCTGCCCGGAGACTGGGGCGGCCTCTACTTCCATCAAGGTAGTCTCAATAACACACTCAACCGCTGTTTCATGGTCTATGGCGGCAGCAGCGCCGCGCAGGGGGCCAATGCCAACCTGCGCAGCGACAACGCCTCTCTTGCTGTCACCAACTGTGTTTTCCGCAATTCCGCCCAGGAAAGTGTGCATATGGTTGCGGCCAATGCCAGCGCCAGCTTTGTGTTCCAAAACAACGCATTCCGCAACAACGGTGGCGCCGGCGTGTTTGGTTGGATTTCTTCTGGTTCAGCCACGCACGTGCTGCAAAATAACGCTTTTGAGAATAACGCCGGGCCGGCAGTAGAAATCGAGACCTTCAGCGGCGCGGGCCAACTTATCCTCGAGGGCAACACTACCAGTAACAATGCCGCCAATGGTGTGGCCCTGTCGGGCAGCATTGCCGGCAACCTCACCGTCTCCAGCGCCAACCAATCTAACTTCCCCCTGGTGCTGGCTGACGATCTCGTCATTGTCAGCGGTGGTCACCTGGTGCTTTCCCCTAACACCATTGTCAAAGGCCAGGCTCCTTCCACTGTTTTGCACGTCTTTGGCGAACTAACCGCCGATGGCACGCCCACCCAGCCTATCATCTTTACCGCCCTGGAAGATGACGGTCCGGGCGGCGACACGAATAATGATGGCGGAGCCACCAGCGGTACGCCCGGCGATTGGGGCGGCATCTATTTGCACGAGGACGGCCCCGGCGGCACGCTGGACAACTGCGTCGTCCGTTACGGCGGCAGTGTGCAGCCGGATGGACCAAACGCCAACCTGCGCAGCAGAGCAAATGCCATCTCCGTCACGCGCTGCAGCATCACCAACAGCCTGCAGGACGGCATCTACCTGAATCACCTGGACAGTGGCCCCGTGATCTTCCTCAATAACATCAGCGGCAACGCCATCTATGGCCTGTTCAACGGTGGCGCAGTGGCCGTCTCCGCGCGCAACAACTGGTGGGGTGACCCTTCTGGTCCCTACCACCCTACCTTCAACCCTACTGGCCTGGGCGACGAGATCAGCAACAATGTTGGTTACCAACCCTGGCTGCCCTCCTACCAGATTTCTTCCGTGGTAGACTATGACTATCAGTGGAACACAGGCGCGACCGGTTCTGGTACCTGGGTTATGTTCACGCCAGGCAGTTTTGTGGATGCTGCCGGCAATGGCGGCAGTTGGGTTTATCAACAGGCGAATAACCTGCTGTTCTTGAGCTACAGCGGTGCGCCATGCAGCGCCCTGTTTGTGGGTACGTACACGGGCCCCGGCGTCCTCTCCGGGCAGATGTTCTGCCGCAGCGGCTCCAGCGCCTCGGGCACCTGGTCGGGCGTAGTCGCCACCCTGCTTAACACGAGTGGCGCCGACAGCGGCAACGTCAAGAACTGAAATAGAATAATGGTTCTTCGGGATTTCGTGGAGTGATCGGCACATCTGGTAGGGGCGTATAATTATACGCCCCTACTCCCCTGAATTCCTGTAGAGTCAGAATAGTTTCGGTCAGGCAGTACTAAAAGCAAAACACGCCGTGTTATGGTCCATAACACGGCGTGTTCTTTTTTTACATCCGCACAATCAGGTTAGGGGCATGTCTCATTTCAGTTGGCCGCCCTCTGTAGGACAATTCGCTGAATTGTTTTGTGCACAGAGTGGACAATTTGGCAAATTGTCCTACGGTTTCAACTCATTTGAAACACACCCTCAGGGTAGCTGGTCGTTTACTCCGGCAGACGGCCTGCCACAATCGTGGAAGTCCATACGCCCAACGCCCCAGAACCATCGCGGCAAATACGGTAACCATTGATGACATTGCCGCCAGGGAATGCGCCAATGGAGAGGGCGTTGCACTGCGAGTTCTGGTGCAGCATGTAGAGACGGTGCGGGTTTGCCTGCTCTACCCAGACGCCGCCGCCGCCAGCGCTGTCGCTGAAAGCGCCACCCTGGTTGAGATAGTAGGTGCCGCTGCCATTCTGCCCATTATTCATGGCATACTGGTAGTTCAGGGTGTACACTGTCTGAATATCCGTCACATTCATGGACACGGCTACATCACCAAACGGACGCGCCGGGTCATTGCTCTGGATACGCACAGTGCCCGTATAGAGACCATTCTGGGAGATGGGCGGTTGTGAGCTGAAGGTGAGGGTGACGTCCGTATGGCTGCCGCCAGGGATAGTGCCGCTGGTCACGTTTGCTGACAGCCAGAGAATTTCCGGTGGAACCAGGTAATCCAGGATGGCTTCCATCGCTTGTACGCCGTTGCCGGCATTGGCATTCTGGATGCCTTCCCACATGAACGGGAAGAAGACGGTGTTGTCGGCGTAGATGCCGGCATTGTTCCCATTATTCCCCAGGAAGCCAACCTGCGCGTTCGCATTGGGCGTCACCGGGTCAGAATAATCCGTGCCCGGATAGCTCAACGGGTATGGCCCCAGCCCGGCGAAATTGTTCTGACCGGTCACGCTAGTGTAATTGCCGTTGTCGTTTGATATGCTGCCTACACCCAGGTAATTCTGCATGAACGAGGTCAGCCCCCGATCATAGTAATAATCCTGGCTGCTCAGGAACAAACGCCCACCGCCATTCAGGTAGGTGGTCAGCTCGACTTCGTCCGTGGCATTCGGCCCGGCTTCCGCTGGCGTACCAAACTGGTCACCTGAGAACCAGACCACAATGTCGTAGGCGCTCATAGCGGCTGCCGTTGGCCCATTGCCGGACCCCCCGCCGACGTTGAACACACTGTAGCTGATTCCCAGCGTGGTCAACGCCGCTTCATAGTAAGGCCGCACGTCGGGGGAGTTGTCGTCGTCGTCTACCAAAAGCACTGAAATCGCTGTGACCGCCGGCGGCTCGTAGCCGCCATCTATCTCTTTCAACTGCCACGTCAATGGCAGGTTGCCCAGGTTATCAATCCTCAAGACTTTTTGCGTGGTTTGTCCCAATGGCAATTGGGCAGAAACTGCGGAAGGTAAACCTAGACCTGGCGTTGGGTCAAGTTGAATGTCCAGGGGGGTGACATTGCCATCCGTGACTGTCACATTGGGGATGGTTGCGTCTTCGTGGTAATCAGCGCTGGCTTGAATAATCCAGGTTCCCTGTGGCAGGGCGAGGGAGTAGAAGCCCGTCGCCGGATTGCTGGTGGTAGAAATGCCCAGGTTTGGCTCATACACCGTGCCGCCCAAAGGCTCTCCGGTGAGCGAGTCAGTCAGGTAACCGTCAACGGAGCCTTCATTGCCACCCAGAACATAGAGGAAAACGGAACTGACGGGGCCCCAATTGTTGGCTGCATCCCGTCCACGTACGTAAATCAGATGACGCCCGCCTGGCAGGCTGTTTGTGTTCAGGTTAGCCGTAACGCCTTCCGCCGGACTGTTAAAACTGCCATCAGACGGCTGCATAGCAATGGGTGTGCCCCCACTCCAGGGCGGGGTGTCAATGTAATACTCAGCCGCAGTCACGTTCTGCGTTGGCTCCGCACCGTTGTTGCTGCTGAAACGAGCATCATTGGCCACGCCTGTCAGCACAACAGGATCGCCGGGGTTGATCATGCCGTTGGAGACGGCTACATTCAAGGTCTCCGGGCCGGCAGGCGTCAGATACGGCGTGCGCGGCACTCTCATCGCATATTGCAACGCTTCCATGTTGTCTGGCAGAATCTGACTTTCAAAAGTGGAGCAGCTCTGGAAGAAGGAAGTGCCCAGTTCAAAGGTGTAAGCAGCCACGCCCAGGTCGCCGTAGATGAAATCATCGGTGGTGCCGTCGGTGGGATAGAGGCCAATGGCTTGTTCGGGGAAGTAATTATTGAAGTAGGCAAACTTGCGCCCCAGCGTTTGCAGGGCCGTGCCGTTGCCCGTTGGCGTCGCGGTGAAACCCCAGGGCCACAACACCAGTTCGCTGTAACTGTGGATGTCAAAGTACAGCCCGGTGGCATCCGGCGGCGCTGGGTCGTTAATAGGATCATCGCGCTGGTCAGGGAAGATGCTGCGCGCATAGTTTTGCACTGCTTGTACTTCTGGTTCAGAGGCCGGCGAAGCGCCGCGATAGGTTTCGCTGCACTCGCTGCCGCTGGAGCCGCCGCAGCAGCCCCACATGAACTCAAAGTTCCGGTTCAGGTCTGCGCCGCGTGAGTTGGTGTTGGCGCAGTAGTTGTTGTTGGTGTTTTTACGCCAGGAAAGACCCGTCTCAGCGTACTTACGCCCGTCAGGGTTCATTTGCAGCATGAGGTGAATTTCATGATTGTCCAGAACCCAGGTCACGTCTGGATCGACGTTGTAGTTGTAAACCAGGTATTCAGCAAAGCGGGTCATCAACTCCGCCGTGGTGTATTCACGAGCGTGAATGGAAGCCGTGGCAAACATGACGGGCTTGGGACCAGGAATGGCATTATTCGTCAGTTTCAAGACCATCATATCGTAGCCAGCGTTGCCGCCGGGAGTAACTTTCTCCCAACTGTCGCCGACATCAGTCCAGGTCGCCAGATTCGGGTACGTGGCCGCCAGCGTCGCCGCTGTGCTGAACGTACTCTCCACCGTGCGGTAACAAGGAAAACCAGGAATGGTGTCTTCGCCCTGTCCTGGCAGCGGCACATTGGGCCGGCTGAACTGCGCTGTCAATTCGGCGTCCAGTTCTACGTCAAACCCGGCAATGACCAGGTGATCGTACTCGCTGCGTGTAACGCCCAGGACGACGTAACCCCGTTCGTAGTTGACTTCCCAGGGTTCGGTCCAGGTGGAAAGATCCGCCACCATTTGCGGATCAGTGAAGTAGGCGCGTACGACCAGCAAGCGGGAGTCCGTCGCCTGTCGCAAGTCACCTGCAGGGGCAGGTTGTGTCGTTGCCATGAACGTCACGCCCAAACCCAACATAAAGATTAACAAAAGCAAGGGGGTTTTTTTCATTTGTGATTTCTCCTACTACTAAATGTGAGAACACGAAAGCAATGCCAGTAGGTATAGTATCTCATTTATAACCGGTCACAAAACGATTGGGGCGTGAACGGTTCAGGGCTGAACCGTTCAGGGCACAATCTGGATGGGCACCTGATACGGGTTGTGGAAGTTGCCATCGTGGCCGACCAAAACCAGGCGGATGACGTAGTTGCCCGGCGGCAGACCGGCAGCGTTTAGCTGCTCCAGCACACCGCTGCTGACGGGCTGGCTGTGGGTGACACCAAACGTGATCCAGGCGGTCGGGTTGGCGCCACTGCCAATTTCTAACTTATAATATTGAATGTCGGCGGCATTGAAGCGGGCGCTGCCCATGATGGCTACCTGGCCACTAATTTGCTGGCCTGGCAAAGGGGATGTGATGGCGTAACTGGCGTTGTTGCTGTCTCCCCCGGCAGCCGCACCACTGCTATTGCCGCTGCTGCTGTCGCTGGCAGGCGCGCTCGCCCGCGCCACACTTACCGGACAGGCGGCAGTGGGAGCCATCTGATAACCATATGCCTGCGCCCACAGCCGCGCTCGCACCTCATCGGGATAAAAAGGGGGCACAGGCAGCATCAGGCGTACAGTTGCGCCTGCCGCCGGACGATTCGTAGTGTAGGCGCAGAGTGAAGGCAGCGGTGGCCTGGTTCCGTCAATCAGCGCTGGCTGCGCCTGCCAGATTGTCTGCGCCTGGTCGGCAGGTAGGGCGGCTACAGCTACCGTCCACGCCCCTGGATGGCTGGTCACGTCGGGGATGTAGCCTAAGCGGGACACCGCATGTGTGGGGCCGCCAACGATAAACAGATCAGTGCGGGAAGCGGCGCAGGCGCTGCCGCCCGTGCCGGCAGGTAGACAAACAGGCAGCGCTTCCACACCCGCCGGGCGGGTAAACTCGCCGGGTGGCAGCGCTCCATTCACTTTCAGTTGGGTCAGCATAGTGGCGTCAGCGTATACCCCTTGCATGATCTGGTTCCAGATGGGCGCTGCTCCAAAGAGACCAGATGAATCCCGCATGGGGCGATTATCGGTGTTGCCGACCCAGACGCCGACCACCAGCCCTGGCGTATACCCCAGCGTCCAGTTGTCTCGATAATCGTTGCTGGTGCCTGTTTTGACTGCCGCCGCAAACGGTAAACGCAAGACGCTGTTGGCGCCCATGGCTGGCGTGCGCGCCTGGTTGTCGCTCAAGATGTCTGTCAGGATATAAGCAATGCGCGGGTCAATGGCTCTGGCTGCCGGCGTTCTGTCCCACTGCTGGTCGTAAATGACGTTGCCAAAGCTGTCCACAATCCGCAGCACGCTCACCAGCCGTGGGCGTTGTCCCTGATTTGCCAGCGTGGCGTAAGCCTGCGTCATTTCCAGCAGAGGCGTCTCTCCGCCTCCCAGCGTCAGCGCCAGGCCATAATATCCCGGCGGCTGCTGTAAAGACTCAACGCCCATCATCCGCGCTGTGCTGATGATGGTGGGAATGCCCACGTCTCGCGCCAGTTGGATGGGCGGAATGTTGTAGCTGTTTGCTAACGCATCCCGCAGCAGCAGGGGGCCATGGTAGCGACCATCGTAATTGCGCGGTTGCATCGTCTGACCGTTGCCAAGATCCAGCACGATGGGCACGTCCCACAGCACGTCGCCCGTTGTCCACCCCTGCTGCATGGCGGCGGCATAGGTGATGGGCTTAAAACTGCTGCCCGGCTGGCGCGGCTGCAGCGCCATATTGAACTGCCCATCAATGGCTTCGTCGAAATAATCCAGGCTGCCCACCATGCTCAAAATCTCGCCGCTGGTTGGCTTCAACGCCACCACCGCCGCATTGTTGACGTCATGCGCTGCTGACCGTTGTGTCACATATTCCCGCGCCACACTTTCGGCTAACCGCTGTACGCTCAGGTCCAGACTGGTAGTGACCTGCCAGCCATTCCGCGTGACCGCGTCCGGCCCATAGCGTCGTTCGAGTTCCTGCTGCACATAGAGCACAAAGTGGGGCGTGTCCAGGTGGGTGGCAGTTTGCTGCGCGGCGGGAATGAGGGGGTGCAGGGACAAGGACTGCCCTTTTTCCACCTCAGCCGTGATACGATCAATCAAGCCATCTTCCACCATCAGTTCCAGGATCATCTCCTGGCGGGCTTTGGCGCCATCGAAGTTGGTGTAGGGGTCCCACTCCAACGGGGATTGGGGTAGCGCCGCCAGGAAAGCGGCTTCCGCCAGGTTCAGCGCGGCGGCAGGTTTGCCAAAATAGGTTTGCGCTGCCGCTTCGACGCCATAGGCCAGGTTGCCATAGTATATTTCATTCAGGTACATCGTCATGATGTCCTGCTTGCTGCGCTGCTGCGTAAGGATGAAGGCGTAGAAGATTTCTAACGCTTTGCGCTGGTAGCTGGGGTTGATGCGTTCTTCATAGCTGAAGGCAATGTGACGCACAAGCTGTTGGGTGATGGTGCTGGCGCCAATAGGGCGTTCTGTCGAGTGGCGGTAGTTGCTAACAATGGCCGCGAAAATGGCGGGTGGATCAAAACCAGGGTTCTCCCAGAAGGTGTCATCTTCAACAGCAATGGTGGCGTTTATAAGATCGTCGGGTATCTGATCATAAGTGAGCCAGCGCCGTTTTTCGACCAGGGGTGGCTCAAAAAGGAGAGCGCCGTTGCGATCAAAGAAACGAGGCGTGCCGCCCAACCCGCTGCCTTGATAGGTGATGACTTTTTGGATCGTGCCGGCAAGCTGGCGGCTAAAATAGAGGTAACTGCCAAAGAAGGCTAACCCGGCCAGAATAATCCCTACCAGTCCCAGTTGCAAGAGGAAAAGTAGAATCCGCGTCCATCGAGACAACTGGCGCGGCGGCGTTGGCGGCGGCGGCTGGTACTGCTGCAAATACTTAAACTCATAATTGCTCATGTGGCAATAGTAGCATACTCTGGCGGTTGGATATAGGCTTGCTTATGAGAAAAAAGGCGGAGTACAGACGCATGACTCCTTAATCTGCCGCTTTTGGGGGAATCAGTTATTATAGGCGGTATGGAATTTTTCACGGAAAACCCGGGTATTCTGGCTCGTCTCCTGCAAATCCTCCTCTTTTTTGTGCTGGCCTGGCTGCTGCACCGCCTGTCCAATCGCATTGCCGGCCGCCTGGTGCGCCTCAACCAGTTTACCGGACAGCGCCGCAAAATGCGGCGCGAAAGGCAGCAAACCCTGCG
The DNA here is from genome assembly GCA_964507675.1 of uncultured Ardenticatenaceae bacterium. GTDB lineage: Bacteria > Chloroflexota > Anaerolineae > Promineifilales > Promineifilaceae > JAGVTM01. The sequence continues at coordinate 9,197 of CAZDSN010000012.1, forward strand.
CAGCCTGATAGCCAGCACCATCACTGTTTTGGGCTTCATTATTGCCATCCTGCTCTCTACCGCCCTGTTTGTCGAAGTGGACACGCTGGTGTGGATGGTCGGCCTGTTCAGCGCCGCCTTTGGCCTCGGCGCGCGCCCCCTCATCAGCGACTTTCTCACAGGCATCAGCTTTATCTTTGAAGACACCTTTGACGTCGGCGAAAAGGTGGAAATGTTGGGGGTAGAAGGAGTCGTTGAGGAGGTGAATTTGCGCACGACAACGCTGCGCGCCCCTGGCGGAGAGATATTTGTGATTCCCAATGGGGAGGTGCGTCTTGTGCGCAACTTTAGTCGGGGGCGTTTTTCGTTGGTGAAGGTGCGGTTGAAAGTGCCGGCAGTAGAGTTGAGCGTGGTGTTGCCGGCATTGGAAGCCATGCACAGCGAAGCCATGAGCCTGCTGCCCAACTTACTGGAACCCTGGCAAATCATCAGTGAAACAGGTGCGCTTGGTCAGCACGCCGAACTCACCTTAATCGCCAAAGCCCGCTTTGGCCGCGCCGCCGACATGCGTCCCCACCTGCTGGCATTTTTGCAAGAAAAACTGGCTGGTATGGATATCACCCTGGTAGATTAGGGCTCATCCCGCCCACCAGCATGGCGTTAGGTTACGGGCGCACGATGGTGATTGCGACCGTATAAGGTTCGCCGACGTAGTTGCCATCCCACGTCACCACAATCAACCGTATTTCCGTTTCCCCTGCCGGCAAGCCATCGGCATGCAGGTTCTCCAGCACGCCATTGACCACAGGCGTATTGTGCGTCTGCCCCAGCGTGGCCCAGTTGTCGCCCAGGCGCACTTCCACCTTGTAAAACTGCACCACGGTGGGATCGAAATCGGCTGTACCCATGATGGGCAAAATGCCGCTGACTTCGTCGCCGGCTTTAGGGCTGGTGATGCGCCAGATGGCCGGGATATTGGGGTCGCGCGCTTGAGCTAACAGTTCATCGGTGCAGGGGGATGCCGGCATCACCACCACCCCATTCGCCGTCGCCCATTCATACGCCCCCTTCAAACTCTCCTGATTGCGCGGCGCGGTCAGAAACAGTTGCGGCAGGGCATCAGGCGGCAGCAGGGCTACCTCTGTACCGGCCACAAACTGGCAGAATGGCTGTGGCGGCAGCGCCTCTGCTTCCCCTTGCCCTGCTGCCACGACCTCCGGCGGCAAGGCCACTGCTGGCGCTCGCCACACCGCTGGCTCTACCCGTTCCCACACGACGCGCGCGTCTGCCGGGTCCTGAGTGGGCGTTGGTGTCAGCGTTGGCGACAGGCCATCGCCGCCGGGTTGCAGGAACCATTCACTGCTGGCCGGGGTGCAGTCGGCGGCCCCAGGCGTCACCGCCATCAAAGCGCATAATGGGCGCTGCGCCAACCCGGGCGGCTGTATGAAGTCTGCCGGCGGCTGCGCCCCATTGCTGGACAGCCGGCCCACCAGGTCAAAATCGGCATAGACTGCCTGCATATACTCCGACCACAGCGGCGCCGCCCCCGTCAAGCCGCTAACGTTAACCATCTGGCTGTTATCCGCATTGCCTGTCCACACCCCCACCACCAGCCCAGGGGTATAGCCCACCGTCCAGTTATCGCGGAAATCGTTGGTCGTGCCCGTTTTGGCGGCAGCGGGGAAAGGCAGCGCCAGGGGATTGTTGCGCCCCATTGCCGGCACGCGCGCGTCATCGTCGTCCAGAATATCGCTGATCAGATATGCCACGCGGGGATCGAGAACAGGCTCCGGCTCAGGCGGTTGGTACTCAAACAACACCGTGCCATCACCCTTCGCCACGCGCAAAATGCTCACAGGCGGAATGCGGAAGCCGCCATTGGCAAACACGGCATAGGCGGCAGTCAATTCCAGAGGAGTCACTTCTCCGCCGCCCAACGTCAGCGCCAGACCATACTGGCTGGCGTCATTGCTGAATGTGGTAATGCCCATCTGCTGCGCCAGCTCCAGGAAGCGCGGCACGCCCACATCTTGTAGCAGCAGCACAGCCGGCACGTTATAGCTGTTAGCCAGGGCGTCGCGCAGACGCACCGGGCCGTGGAAGCGGCCATCGTAATTGACCGGGCTGTACTCGCTGCCGTCAAATTGGGGATAGGACACAGGTACGTCCCACAGCAGGTCTGCTGCCGTCCAGGCGGATTCGCCTGTAGTAGGGTCTGGCGACAAGGCGGCGGCATAGGTGAGCGGTTTAATGGCGCTGCCTGGCTGTTGTAATGAGAGGGTCACGTTGACGTTACCATCTATCGTCTCGTCTTTATAGTCAACGCTGCCCAACATAGCCAGAATCTCGCCTGTGCCGGGCTTGAGCGCCACCAGAGCGGCATTGGTCAGATTATGCGCCTCTTTCAGGCCAGCTACGTGCTGCCGCGCCAGCAATTCTGCCAGTCGTTGATAATCCAGGTCAAGCGTTGTCGTCACTTGCAAGCCGCCATTGGCTACCACGTCTGCGCCGAACTGAGCCTCCAACTGCTGCCGCGCATAGACAGCAAAATGGGGGGCCACCAGGCTGACCTCTTGCGGCGCAAAGGTGAGCGGCTCCAGGTAAGCAGCGTCGGCGCTGTCCTGGCTGATTTTGCCATCGCGTACCATCTGGCTGAGCACAAGCCACTGCCGCTCCTTGGCCCCTTCCAGGTTGGTGAGCGGGTTCAGTTCCACCGGACTTTGCGGTAGCCCCGCCAGCAGCGCTGATTCAGCCAGGCTGAGCTCGCGGGCTGGTTTTTTGAAATAGGTCTGGGCGGCGGCTTCGATGCCATACGCCAGGTTGCCATAATAAATTTCGTTGAGATACAGTTCCAGGATTTCATCCTTGGTGTATTTGCGGTTCATGAGCCAGGCCAGGATAATCTCTTTGGTTTTGCGGTTGTAGCTGACGGTGGTGCGTTCTTCATAGTCGAAGGCCACATGACGCACCACCTGCTGCGTGATGGTGCTGCCGCCAACAGGTCGATCTTCCGGGTTGCGCAAATTGGCAATGATGGCGGCAATCAGAGAAGGTGCATCCAGGCCGTTGTTTTCGTAGAAGGTATCATCTTCGATGGCAATAGTCGCTATGATCAGGTCTGGCGGTATTTGCTCCAGGGGAATCTGGGTGCGGTTGCCTTCGCCAAAAAACTCCCACAGGAGTTGACCGTTGCGATCAAAGATGCGGGTGGTTTCAAAAGTGTCGCGGGTGCGGGCGGCATCCAGGGCGGCGATCCCTTCCTCAATTTCCTGGTTGAGCTGGTTGTAGATGAGAGTGCCGGCAATCAGCGCGCCGGCAAAAACTAATAACCCTAATCCCAATAACAACACCAGCAGCAGGCGGCTAACACAGCCGCCTAAACAGCCGCGTTTGGGCGGCGGCGTCTGATACACATATTGAACTGGTTGAGTCGGATCGTCGTAATACATGCAAACCGCTCCTATAGAGATAGGGGGAGTGATGAGTGGATAGTGGTCAGAGACTATGCCAATCCCGCCCCTCTTGTGAAAATGGCCTCATGCGGAAACATCAACAGAAATTGGTGAAAACTTGTGCCATTCGTGGCAAAAGTTTTCATTCCTCGTAGTGCGCCCTGCCCATTTTCGGGACACTCTTTGGCACGCCTGTACAGCTACGTATTAAACGTATCCGGCGGCTGACTCGTTCCCCTGGTTCCTCGTCGCTTCGCCTACGCCTGGCCTACGGGCGCACAACGCAAAACACGAAGAGCACGCCGCCATTACTGCCGGGCATGCCCTTCGTGTTGATAGATACATTATCAGGTGGACCGCTGCAGCAGGCAGGCTATGGCATCAGGCAGATATCTGCCTGCGTTACTTCCTAGAAACAGTGGCCCGCTTTGATTACTGCCAGGTCTCTTGCCAGCCTGACCACAGCGGAACTGGCCTGTAGACAGACTCTAATCTATCAGGTCTGGTTCCAATTCCTGCATTTCGTTTTGGACGTCTTGCATCAAATCGGGATTGATTTGTTCCAGGGCATCAGCCAGTTCCTGCCACTTCTGCCGTAATTCTTCGTTTTCGTGTTCCAGCGCTTTACGGCCAATTTCTGCCGGCATTAACATCCGACCCTGAAATCCGGTAGGCATCCGCAGACCTAATTCGCGGAAAGCGCTGCCCCAGTAATAGGTCAACATCGGATTGATCAATCCTTCGACTCGATTCTGCACGCCGTCATCTACAGTCAGCAGGGCAAAGAACGCCAGATAATACGCGCGCGCCGCGTCGAAATCTTTCCGATTGAGCAGTTGACCGGCCTTAACCGAAGCATAAGAAGCCATCATCCAGCGTAGTTCTGTCAGTTCTGCGTCCGTTCGATCTTCCCGCAGCGCTTCCCACAACAGGCGGTTAGCCTGCAAGAATTTGCGCACCGAACGACCAAAACGCTGGTTCTTGCGCGCTTCCATGGCTTCTGAAGCCAGCTTTTGCGCGCCAGTCGGGGTGATGGGTTGGTTGGGCGGCAGCTCTTGCGTCAAGATGTCTTCCCAAATCGGGCGCAGCGCCATGGGATCACCCAGCGGCAGAGAGTCCAGCGCGTCTGGTTCCAACACGATGGTTGGAGCCGATGCCGGCATATCCTCATCTTCATCCTCATCTCGCAGCGACATAGATAATCCATTGCCTGCTGCCGACTGGGGACGGTATGATTCCATCCGGCGGGGCCGTAGATTGAGTACCTGATTCAGGAAAAGGAACTCATCGCAAGCGCGCACAAACAGACGGTGAGAACGCTCGCCTGGCGGCCCGATGCCTATCACTTTCTTGCCATACTTGTGCAATTTGCTGGCCAGCGGGCCAAAATCGCTGTCGCCAGACACAATGACAAACGTGGACAGATGCGGATGGAGCAACGCCGCTTCCAGCGCATCCAGAACCAGCCGGATATCTGCCCGATTTTTACCCTGACCCACGCTGTAAATCTGAACCAGATCAATGGCGTTAAGGGTCATATCATAGCGATACTCGTCAAAGTTCTTCCAGTTGGCATACGCCTGCTTGATAGCAATTTGACCACGGCGGGACAAATAACGCAGCAAGTCATTCATGTAAAATGTGACCGACTCGTCATCTGCCCAAATAGCCAGGTTCTCAAAGTCAATAAAAACGGCTAATTGTGGTAAGGGGAATTGGGGTATTTCAAGTTGCATAGGTTTAGTTAGTTCCTCTTGAACAAGTTAAGTCAATGCGAAGCAGCGCAGCGCAGTGTTTGTTTACTCGCTGTCGCTGGCGTTTCGTACTTATTGAGGCCGGTTCTGGCGGATGAAGGCCTGCGGGTCCACGTAGTCGCGATTGATCCGGCCTTGATCGAGTCCAGGCCAGTCACCCGGATTCGTGAACATTGCTTCCGTCGGGCTAATGTCAAAGTGCAAATGGAATGGGACGGGATCTTGCGGGTCGCCCTGACCAACGCGGCCAATGAGTTGGCCCCGCTGTACGCGCTCGCCGCTCTGCACGTCAATGCGCTCCAGATGAGCCGAACGAGAATAGACGTGTGCGCCTCCCGGCGTCAAGGGGTCGTGGCGAATAATAACCAGATTTCCCCACACTTCGCGAAAGCCCGCAAAAGTGACCACACCGCTGGCGATAGCTACAACAGGAGCGTGCGCGTCTGCATCAAAGTGGCCCGGCAAATTGAGGTTCAAATCTGCGCCTGTGTGCAGCACCTGGCTGCCGCGCAGCGTGTAGAGCGTACCATAGGGATTCGCATCCACCCACATCCCCGGCCATACCTGAGCAGAGCGGCGTTCGGCTGCCGTGCCCACCGGGGCGTCAAACCCATCAGCCAGGAACACGTCGGGCGTGTGCTCGACCACCTTTTGCCAGCGCACTGCCGCAAAACCTACTTCACGCCCTTCTTCACCCGTGAAGTTGGTCAGGTTTATCTGGCCGCTGGACGGATTGTTGGCGTCCAGTTCAAAAATGCCCAACGACACCCACACATCAGAGAAACGTTGTTGGTTCACGTCTACCGATATGGGTTGGTTCTCTCCTACCACGCCGTGAATGTGATAGCGAGCGCGGCGGGTAGTGGCATGTATACCTGGAATCCAGACGCTGACATTGTATTTGCCCGAAACGGTAATATCAGGCATCCATATGGCCCAAACGCTGCTGGGCGTGTTACCCACGCTTTGGGCAAACTTCATCGTCTGCCCGGCGCGGGCAAATGGATTGAAGCCTGCTTTGGGGAATTGGGTGTGTAGACCATCAAAATAACCCATCTCGCCCACGTTGATTTGCAGGTCTAATTCGTCGCCGACAAAGAGCAAACCGCTGTCGCCGGGGGCGGCAGGATCGTAGCGGAAAGCAGCCAGGGCGTCCCACAACTGCGTACCACCCGCGCGCTGATTCCCTGGATCGTTGTAGGCGTGTTCCCAGCTCCAGAAGTTGACAGCCGGTAAAGCCATCGCCTTAGCCTGGGTCAGAAAGCGCTCGATCTGGCGCGGCGTGGAACTCCAATAGCTGCCATCTGCCTGCCCTTCACCGTAAGCGGCTCCGGTGGGGATGATCAATTTGCGCGGAAAGCGCGTCTTATACTCGTCGTATGATTGGGTGAGGTTGGCAACAGCATCCCCTTCCTTGCCCCCTAACATAACCCAATACACCTGGGGCATGGCAATGTCGCACTCTTCCATAAAAGCGTCGAAGGGGAATCCAGGCTGGAACTGGGGGAAACGGTAGGTGCTAAGAGCCAGCACCACGTTTCCGCCCATTTCCTGGCGCATACTGTGCACCATCGTGCTGGCACGTTTTTCACCTTCCGTAGTAGACCATTTATTGTTGCCGATATTTTCAGCGTTGATGACCAATCCGGTGATGCCGAAATGCCTGGCGCGCTCGGCAAAGACGCGCGCCTGGTCTTCCGGCATGACCCGCTGTCCATACACAAAAGAAAATCCCCAAATGGTGATCCCCTGGGCTTTGAGGGCGTCAACCATTTCCTGCGTGGCTCGCTCCCGGTGGCCACCCGGGTCTTTTTCCGGAATGGGGAAAGGCTTGTCCCCATCAGCAATTTTTATGATGACATGGTCAATGCCGGCATCTTTCGCCGCCTGCGCTGCGCCCGTTGCGTTCATGTTCATCCGTCGCAGCACTTCATCTGCCCGCCAAATATATAATCCTTTACCTGAAATCATCATCTTTACTCCTTAAAAGTCGGAACAAGAAATGGGTAGGGTTTGTAGTCTTCATGAATTGATGACAAACATATTCCGAACGGAGCATTCTCCCACCAGAAGTCCAGCGACAGCGGAACGTTGCCCCCGTTTTATTTGCATGCGACATTGTCAAGATTAGAGATTAGGGTCCTGCAATTGTCCGTCAGCCGGACCGCCTTAGAGGATGGGGCGCTATGGGGCCAGGCAAACACGTTGTAGGTAGCTAAATATCGCTGGTCTGGGGCAGACAAATGCGCCAGAATATGATGGGCATCAGGCCCAAACCAACGAAGAAGGTATCTCACCGCCAAAATTATAAGGTAAAGAGACTGGGGACATGCCGGCAGTCATCTCTCTAGTTATGTGTAATATTGATCAAGACTCTTAATTCCGCAATTAAGATGAGCTTGCCGCCCGAGTGTGCAACCTCAAACCTCAAAACGCCAGGCTTTTTGAGGGAAAGTAGTTACGGACAGTCTGATCATCATTAGCCAACAATAACCAGACAACCAGAGGATTAACGGTCAACAAATTGCATAAACACGGCACCCCAACTTATGGCGGTGAACCAAAGTGTCAATAGAAATGATGTTTATGCCACTTCCCCTAAGTATAACTGGAAATCAGCTAAAAGCGTAGTCTCTATTATACTCTCTTCATTCATACCCGCGCGGATCAATCAACCCGATCCTCCAGGTAGTGATCCAGCGCATCCCCATCGTCCCCATTGACCAGGGAACGCCGCGTGCGACCCCCTTGTTTGGGGTCTTCCACCATTCCCATCTCGTATAATGCTTCCATTAAACGCGCCGCTCGCGGATACCCCACGCGTAGCTTGCGCTGCAAAAGCGAAGTAGAAATCGTGTCATGCTCTTGGGCAAAAGCCACCGCCTGCTCCAGCAAATCATCCGTCTGCCCGATGACCTGCATACGCGCCAGAATTGCTTCCCAGGGCGCGGCCGCCGGGCTCAAATCCGGCAGAACACGCCGCCAATAAGCCACGATGGCGTCAATCTCGCTGTCAGCCACGTAACACCCCTGGATACGGGTTGGGGCGCTGGCTTCGGGTGACAGGAACAGCATATCCCCGCGCCCCAGTAAATGTTCCGCCCCCACACCGTCCAGAACGACGCGCGAGTCAATGGTTGAGGCTACTGAAAAGGCAATGCGCGCTGGGAAGTTCGCCTTTATCAGCCCCGTGATGACGTCCGTAGAGGGGCGCTGCGTTGCCACCACCAGATGAATGCCGGTGGCTCGCGCCATTTGCGCCAGCCGGCAAAGCGTGCGCTCCACATCGCTGGGATACATGGCCATCAGGTCGGCCAGTTCGTCAATGAACACGGCCACGTACGGCAGCGGCTGGCCGTCGGGGCGGCGGCCAATCTTCTCGTTATAAACGGTGATATTGCGCGCTCCCAGTTCGGCAAACAACTGGTATCGTTGATCCATTTCTGCCGTCAGCCAGCGCAGCACGCCAATAATACGCTCGTGATCTGTTTCCGCCGGGCCAAGCAGGTGTGGCAGGCCGTTGTAGCGAGATAATTCCACCTTTTTGGGGTCTATCAGAACAATCTTCAGCCGGTCAGGAGTGTTGTTAAAAACGAGGGTGGCAATCAGACTGCCCAGGCAGACAGATTTACCTGAGCCGGTTGTGCCGGCAATTAACAAATGCGGCAGCCGCCCCAGATCAGTCGCCACCGCCACTCCCGATACATCCCGCCCCAAAGCCACTGCCAGCGGACTTTTAATGCGGCGAAAGGCGTCCGCTTCCAACACCGTGCGCAGCCGCACGGTGCTGATGTCCATATTCGGTACTTCAATGCCCACCACACTGCGCCCAGGTACAGGCGCTTCCACGCGCAAGCGCGGCACTTTCAAAGCCAGGGCCAGGTCCTTGTTCAGTGCCGCAATCTGGCCCACACGTACTTTCTGCTGGTGCGGTTCGCCGTCAGGGCCAGGCCGTTCGATATAGCCCGGCGTCACGCCAAACTGCGTCACGGCCGGCCCCTGCCGCACGGTGGTCACGCGGGCCGGCAAACCAAAATCAGCCAGCGTCCGTTCAATGATGTGCGTTTTGTGTTCAATTTCGGCCGGGCTGATGGTTATCTCTTTGCTGGCTTGCAACAGCGACAACGGCGGCAAAATGAGCGGGCGGGGGGAATGCGCTGGCGCGGGTGGGGGAGTCGCCGCGGATGGCATGGGCGTCGTTACTGCCGGCAGGGAGGGCGACCGCGGCGCAGCCGAGGAGGTCTCCAACTGTTGCGCCCACGTTTGCAGCCGCATTGACGCCAGCGTAAGCCCGCGCACCACGTTGTCCCAGGTGACTTTGCCTACCAGGGCCAGACCCCATACCAGCAGACCTAAATGGAAAGCGTTGGTGAGGACAGGCCCGAAGAACTCCAGCAGCGGCGCGGATAAGGCCCAGCCAATCAGCCCGCCCCCCTTGCCGCTAAACGTCTCGACCAGACCCGCCTGGCTGAACTGGTGTGTCAAAGCCAGAGCAGACAGCAGCGTCAACTCCACCCCAATAATTTGCGCCGGCTGCACGTGATACGGGCGGGGAACCTGGCGCAGGACGATGTGCCCGCCCAGGGCAATCAGTGTCAGGGTCAGCGGGTAAGCGCCCCAACCTGCCAGTAGTTGAAGCTGGTTCGTGACCCAGTTAAGCGGCGCGGAACGTGTCAGGTGCAGCAAACTCAGCAGAATCAACAGGCCCAGCAAAGCGCACAGCAGGCCCACCAATTCGATGCGCCAGGGCAGCAGCGTATTAATCAGCCGCTCATCCCAGGTAGAAGTCGGGGCAGGGGTGACTCTTTTATTGGAGGAATTTTTAGACCCGGCCATGTCCTCACTTTTCAGGGGGCTGTACCCTTGCCACCAGGCAAGGCATTGCCTCCAGGCAAAACAGAACCCATGAGCTAATTATAGACAGAGGCCACCGTCTGTCAAAAGAAGCAACCATTCTCACTAGGCATCGTCTGGCTCGCGGACAACGCCCCTCGCCAGGGGCGGGGTCATAGAGGGCGCGCAGCGCCTCTCCTCCTGGAGAGACTACCCCCGGAGGGAGGGTGGAGGCTTCTCTTACTATTGCCAGGGAGGGGTACTGTAGGGCAAGGGGCGCGCCTCGTCTTGCCAGGGAAGGGGTACTGTAGGTAAAAAGCGTGCCTCGCCTTGCCAGGGAAGGGGTACTGCAGGCAAGAAGCGCGCCTCGCCTTGCTAGGGAAG
>CAZDSN010000013.1:0-19233 GCA_964507675.1 uncultured Ardenticatenaceae bacterium
TTGAAAAGAAAAGTTTGCCCCAGTTAAGTTCTACCATACGGCGGTCTCCTGGTGAGTGGATAGTGGTTAGTTATCGGTGGCGATGGGGGAATTATAAGGCAGGGGGTAGGTAGGGGCAAAAGACTGGAGCAGTCTCAAAGACTGCTCCAGTCTTCAGGTCATTGTGGGTCGAAGCCGGGCAGTTCGCGCAGTTGGGCGGCGTTGGGCGGGTCGGCGCGTTGGATGGCAAGCTGGCTGAGACGGGCAGCCATGAGGGGCTCCGTAGAGGGGAACTGACGCTCCAGAATCTCGGCTACTGCCGCGTATTCCGCTAGTGGTAGAAGGATACCGACCGGGTTACCAACAGCATCTGTTATTAACTGACGTTTGAGCGCCATTGTAGTCATACCTCACCTGTTCCTGTGCTTCAACAGAGACCTGACAGGTCTCCAAGACCTGTCAGGTTTTTAGTTACAGGTTTACATAACGCGCTTTCGTATAAGGTCTTAATTCAAGCAGCGGGTGACTGTGCAAAATCCTTCTCCCCGGCGCGGATGGGGAGTTTGAGCCAGTTCTCGCGTGGGGGCAAGGGGCAGCTAAAGTAGGGGCTGTAGGCGCAGTAGGGGTTATAGGCAAAGTTGAAGTCAACTTCAAACGTATCCCCATGCAGCCGCGTCAAGCCGGGGCGGTGATTGTCCAGATAGCGGCCCGCGCCGTAGGTTTCGCTGCCGTTGGTGGCATCTTTGAACGGCAGGAAGAAATCTTCCCCGTCCGGGTCGCTGTAAATTGTGAGCGTGCCCGTCTGTCCCTCTACCGTAAAACTGAATTCACCCCACCGCTGGAATGGTCGCACGTCGCCGGCGCTGGTCTCCATCTCAATCAGCGGCTCGTCATCCGGAAACCGCTGCGCTTCCACGACAAAGACGTAGCCATCATCTGGCGCGTAATAAGATAGCCCCTGGAAGCGCCGCTTTTGCTCCCGATCCAGCGGCGACTGCGGATGGCGCTGCATAAAATCGTCAATTTGCTGTCGAAACTGGGTAATGGAGTTCATGGATTGTCTCACTTTGCTCCTTTGAAAATAGTGGTCAGTGAATAGTGGAGAGTGATCAGAAAATTCACGCCATTCGTGGCAAACCTCTTAATCCGCGAAATCGGCGAATTCCTGATTCTCTTTAGACGTGCCCTGGCCCGGATTGCTTACCACACCTGGATTGTTTCCCCACGTGGCAAGAGCGTGTACACTATAGGCATGAGCGAGTACTTACGCATTTACGAAGTCGGACCGCGCGATGGGCTGCAAAACGAGGCGACGGTCGTGCCTACGGCGCAGAAATTGAAGCTGATTGAGGGGCTAATTGAAGCCGGGTTGACGACTATTGAGGCCGCCAGCTTTGTCCATCCCAAATTAGTGCCGCAAATGGCGGACGCCGAGGCGATTATGACCAGTGTGCTGCCGCAGTATGCCGGCATTCGCTTCGTCAGCCTGGCGCTCAACGAACGGGGATATGATCGGGCGTATGCCGCCGGTTCGCGCCACATGGCTTTTGGCCTGGCCATCAGCGACACCATGAGCCAGCGCAACAGCGGTATGCCCACCTTGCAAGCCCTGCAGGTGGGGCGGCGGTTGTTGCAACGGGCGCAGCAAGACGGCGTCTGGCTGCGCATTTATCTGATTACGGCCTGGGTCTGCCCATTTGAAGGCCCCGTGCCGCCGCAGCGCACCATTGCCTTTGCCGAACAGCTATGGGAAATGGGCGCGCCAGAAATGGCCGTAGCCGATACGATTGGGCACGCGCATCCCCTGGAAGTGGGTTGGATGATGGAGGAGTTGGGGCGGCGGCTAGACATGAACCGGCTGGCGGTGCATTTGCACGATACACAGGCGATGGGGCTGGCGAATGCCGGGGCGGCTATTCGCGCCGGGGTACGCATTCTGGATTCCAGCGTGGGCGGTTTGGGGGGATGTCCGTTTGCGCCAGGGGCTGCCGGCAACCTGGCCACCGAAGACCTGGTGTTTATGGCCTACAAAATGGGCATGGGCACAGGCGTGGATTTCAACAAACTGTGGCAGGTCGTTTACCAGGCCGAAAAAATGGTGGGACGGCCCATTGGCGGGCGCATCCGCTCCTGGTGGGAAGCCAACTGCGAGGCGCTGCCCGTGCCGCCGTTTGGATAAGGGGGAGTTAATAATTAATTTGTGAATGGGTGAATTCGTGAATTGTTAACGCCCTCCCCCCTCATACCTCATACCCCCTACCTCATATCTTCCTAAAGATTTCCATAAAGCGGGCCACTTCTTCATGGGTGTTATAGCAATGGAAGGAGAGGCGAACGTACGGATTGCCTACTTCGTCCAGGTGCTTAACCACCACCACATTCTGTTCCATCAGTCTGTTCACCAGTTGATCCGTTTCCGCGCTGCCGCGGTCGCTGGCAAAGGTGACGATGGGGCCAGGGGCATCGGCGGGGGTGATGATGTCGTAACCCAGGTGGGTGAGGCGGGCGATGGCGTCGGCGCTGAGGGCGCGAGTGTGGCGGTCAATGTTGGCCAGCCCCAATTCGGCCAACAACTGCACGCTGCTGTGCAAGCCAATCAGCCCAACCACGTTGGGCGTACCCGTGTTAAAGCGGGCCGCGCCGGGGAGCGGGGTCAAATCTTGCTTCAGCCAGTGGACATAGTCCACCGTGGAATTGCCATGAATGCTGCGCGGCTGGAGTTGGGCGCAGACCTCGTCGCGCACGTAGAGAAAGCCCTGGCCGGGCAAAGCCAGCAAAGATTTCTGGCCGCCGGATGCCAGCACGTCAATGTGCATGGCCTGGACATCAATGGGCATGTGCCCCACCGCTTGAATGGCGTCTACCACAAACCAGATGCCCCGTTCATGGCAGAACGCGCCAATCTCCGCCAGGTCGGTGCGATGACCGGAGAAGAACTGGATGGCGCTGGCGGCAACGACGCGGGTACGTTCGTCCACAAAGGGGCGCAGCGCCGCCAGGGTGAGGCCGCCGTTATCGGGCGGCGTCTGCCGCGCCTCCACGCCATCTCGCGCCAGACTCATCCAGGGGTAGGCGTTGGAGGGAAACTCCTGCCGGCAGAAAATGACGTTATCTCCAGCTTGCCAGGGAATCGCCTGCGCCACCAGGTTAAGCGCCAGGCTGGTGCTGGCAATGGGCACAATTTCGGCCGGATCGGCGGCGTTAATAAGCTGCGCCAGCAGGCGGTATAACTCTTCTATCAGGGGGAAGGCTTCGTGCAGCCAGAAATGGCCCGGATTGGCAGCCAGGTGGGCGACAGCCCATTGGGCTTTGGCCTGGGTACGCGCGGGCAAGGGGGAAATGCCGGCATGGTTGAAATAAATAACGGCCATGGCCGCCTCGTCACTGTGCGGAAACTCTGCCCGCCGCAGCGCTTGAATATCGTACATAACGCCTCCATCTGCTAGAATATGCCTTTATTGTACTCTGTTGAGGCCAAAAGGGGCACATACTCCCAAATAAAGGTAGCGCCATATGGATCAGGAACACCCTCTACAACAAAGCGATGTTCGTTTTTTTGCTGGTCGTTCGAATCCGGCTCTGGCTGCCGGCATTGCCGGCCATCTCGGCATCCAACTGGAAGACACCTACTTCTCCCGCTTTAGCAATGACAATCTGGAAGTGCAGTTAGGCGCTTCCGTACGCGGGCGCAGCGTCTACATTGTGCAGTCGCTCACTCCGCCCGTCAGCGATCATTTGCTAGAACTGTTCATGATGCTGGACATCGCCCGCGGCGCCGGCGCCCGCGAGCGACACGCCGTCATCCCCTACTACTCCTATGCTCGTTCTGATAAGAAAGACGCTCCGCGTATCTCTATTACCGCACGCCTGATTGCTGACCTGATTACGGCGGCAGGGGCCACGCACGTCATGACCATGCAATTACATTCGCCGCAGGTTCATGGCTTCTTTAGCGTCCCCACCGACCCGCTCACGGCCCGCCCCCTCTTTGCGCACCACTTTGAGGCCAAAGCGTTCACCCCCGAAGACACCATCGTCGTCGCCCCCGATACAGGTGGCGCCAAGTCTGCCAGCCGTTTTGCCGACCTGTTAAGTTTGCGCACGGCAGCGGCCAACAAGACGCGCATTTCCGATAAGGAGGTGCGCATTGGCGGGTTGATACGCCGCCAGGTGCAGGGCTTCCGCCGCGCCCTCATCTACGATGACGAAATCGCCACCGGCAGCACCATCATTGAACTGTGCCAGCTTTTGCTGCAAAGCAACATCGAAGAGATTTACGTCGTTTGCACCCACGGCCTGTTCATGGGAGAGGCATTAGCTCGCCTGGCGGCCATTCCTCAAATCAAAGAGATTGTGACCACAGACACAGTAGCTATACCACCCGCCAAACAAGCGCCTAATTTGACCATTCTGTCCGTGGCCTCTGTGTTTGGGCAGGCCATTCAGCGCAACTATGCCCGCCAGTCCATTGGCGATCTATTTGAGTATTGGAAAGATCGCGGTTAAGTGTGATAACATCCTGCCCGCCGGCTCCGCGCCGTGCTGGAACCTGACTACATCACCTTAATTCTCGGAGGCCGATTATGCTGGCAAATCTCTTGACCCTGAGCCGTCTGGGCTTTCTGGCAGCGGGCATCTGGCTGTTATATGTGCCGGGCATGGCTGCCAAAGTGATGGCCTTTGTCCTGGTATGGGTCGTTATCTTCATTGACGCAGTGGATGGCACAATTGCCCGCAGACGTGGTGAAGCGTCAGCGTTGGGCAGCGTCCTGGACATTGCCATTGATCGCGTCGTGGAGAACGTTTACTGGATTACATTTACCGACCTGCACCTGATCCCCGTATGGTTGGCTTTAATCGTGGTCACGCGCGGCATTTTGACGGATGCGGTGCGCGGTTTTGCTCTGGCCAGGGGCACGACTCCGTTTGAAATGATGCAAACGGACTGGGGCCGGTGGCTGGTGTCGCATCGCTTTATGCGGGCAGTGTCCGGGACGACAAAGGTAGTGACTTTTGCCGGCCTGGTGGCTTACGTTGGTTTGCAGGAGTTGTGGCAGCAGACGGTTAATGCCCGTTTCTTGCCTCCCATTTACACTGTGTTATTCATCCTGGCGATCATCACCGTTCTGGTTAACATTCTGCGCGGTCTACCGGTGCTGCTCGAAGCCCGGCGCTTCTTCGCCCAACCCAACCTGATGCGTGGTAGCTACTGAGTAACTGTTCACCCTTCACCTGGCGTATGTCGTGCAAAAACCCGGGTCGTTGCCGGGTGTGGGCGCTTCAGCCGAGGCCAATAGAAGAACCCGGCTTCTTTCGCCCCCCATACGCCCTATCGCTATCTCAAATGTAGATGGCGGGCATCCTCTACGAACAACCGTTCCTGGGGCTGCCCGCCTTTCTAATGGAGTAAGTTATGCAATTGTATCTCATTCGACACGGACAAAGTTATGTCAATCTACAAGATTGGACGGAAGGCAATCAGGACACGGGTTTAACCGACCTGGGGCAACGACAGGCTGCCGCGCTGGGAACATGGATTGTGGCTGCCATACCCCAGGTGAATGTGCTCTACGCCAGCACCATGAGCCGCGCCCGCGAAACGGCGGAAGCCGTGGCCCAGGCGTATGGCTGTCACATCTACTTTGATGACCGCCTGCGCGAAATCGGCAACAATCGCCACGATCATACTGCCTGGCCGAACGATGACCTGCCGCGCCAATATGCCAATTATTGGAGCAGTGAACAACCGTTTTCTTCGGTGACGCCCTACGTGGACTCTGGTGAAACCTGGATGCACTTTCGCACCCGGGTGGGGGTGTTTGTAGAGGAATTGGTGACCAAACACCAGAATGAAGTAGTAATAGTGGTCTGCCATGGCGGGGTGGTGGAAGCGGTGTTTGATCACATCTTCAACATTGGCCCGTGGCGGCGCTGCGAAGTATGGGACCGCAACACGGGCCTCTCCCATTTTGAATACGTGGCCCACCCCAACCGCGAAACCTGGCGGTTGCATTTTCATAACCGGCAGGAGCATCTCGCCGGCCTTGAGTAGCATTAGGCCAGGGCGCGCATTCTCCCGATATTATGGCGTCAGGGCGCAGCGGAAGCCGAGGTTGGCGCGGGCAACGGTGGGATCGAAGTGGCTCCGCCCCATGGTGGTGACATCTTCGGCGGGGGAAAGCCAGGAGCCGCCACGCAGCGCTTTGGTGACGCCATCTATTGGGCCCAGCGGGTTAGCGTCTACGGCTTCCTCGTAATAATCAGACTGGTACCAATCGTTGACCCACTCCATCACATTGCCGGCCATATCCAAAGCGCCGATTGAGGAACGCCCGGCGGGATAGCTGCCCACAGGGGCAGTATCCCGATAACCGTCGTCTATTGTCGCATCCTGATCTTCTCGCGGGCAGCCGCGGTCGCAAAAGTTTAACCGCTCGCCATCAAACGTATCTCCCCACGGGAACTGGTATTTCACCAGCGCCGCCGGGTCAAAACTGGCGGCCCGTTCCCATTCAGCCTCACTGGGTAGCCGCGCGTCGCGCCAGCGGCAAAATGTATCTGCCTGGTACCAGGTGACATAAATGACGGGATAATCGTCATAGGTGGTATTGCCATAATAGGTGCTGTAGAAGGTTGCTCCCCTGTTCAAGGGTGGGGTGCAGACTTCGGCAGCCACGCATTGCTGATACTGCCCATTGGTAACTTCCGTTTCATCAATATAAAAACTGTCTATGCGGACGATGAGCGATGGCTGTTGGTCAGCTTCGCCCTCATCGTTGCCCAGGCGGAACACGCCTGAAGGCATGAACAACATGCGCGCGCCTGTCTTCTCATCTACCAGCGGCGCCGGGGTGGGAATGGGCGTTTCCGTCGGGGGCGGCGGCGGCGTATGGGTGGGGGCCAGCGCGGTCAGAGCGGCAATGATTTGTGACGCGGTAGTGGCTGTGGCGGCGGTTTCACTGCCGCCGGGCAGGGAGTTGTCCCGGTTAAGGCGGGTGATAATCAGGCCGGCAGCCACGACCAGCAGAAAGATCGCCACCAATCCCCAGATAGTGCGCTGTTCCATCTGGCGGCGGGTACGGCTGGGTCGCCGGGGGGGGGATGCTGCCGGCACGGCCGGGGACGTGCGTCGCAGTTCGGGGGCCGCGGCTGCTGCGTAACTACTGGAGCGTTCCAGGGCAGCGGCAAAGGCGGCAGCAGTCTCATAACGGACGTCAGGGCGCAAATCCATGGCGCGATTGGCAGCAATGGAGAGATAAGGGGCCACATCTGGATTGACTTCGCGGGCAGATTTCAGCGTAGCCAGACCGCTCTGGCGGCGTAAGGCATCGGGCGGCGTTTGCCCGGTGAGTAAGGCATACAGCGTCGCCCCCAGACTGTAGATATCGCTGGCAGGCGTGACTTCTGTCTGGCTGGCCTGTTCGGGAGAGGCGTAACCGCTGACGCCCAGGTTAATGCCCAGACCGGGGAGTCCAGTGTCTACCAGGTAGACGTCGCCGCCAGGAGTCAGGCGAATGTTGGCAGGCTTCATGTTGAGGTGAAGGGAGCCTTTCTGATGCAGATAGGTCAGCGGCTGGCAAACGGCTTGCAGCCAGGCGATGATCAAGTCTTCAGGCAGCGGCCCATATTGGTTGAGCAGACTTTGCAAATCAACGCCGTCAACGTAGTCGCTAACCAGGTATTGGCCTGTGTTTTCCAGGTTGAAATGATCGCGCACAACAGGCAGTTGAGGATGGCTTAAATCAATCAGACGGCGGGCTTCGGCGCGGAAAAGCTGCTGCGTCTCGACGGATGGATCTAGATACTCCTTAATGGCAAAATCTTGTCTATCAATGATGTCCCAGGCGCGATACATAGCCCCATAAGGGCCTTCAGCCAGCAGGCTAACGATCCGGTATCGCTTGTTCAGGAGTTCGCCAGGGAGTAGAGGCATTGGTACAGCAGTCAGTGACAGGATTACTCAACTACCTGGAAGCGAATCAGGCGGGTATCCTGCGCGTGGGCAGCATCGGCGCAAACCATCTCGGCCTCCACGTACGGCTGCGGACTGGCCCAGGCAAACTGCTGCATCATGGCGTAGTCGTTGGGAATGATCTGGTGGGCAGCATTTAAGGCTTCGATTTGTTCCAGGGTGAACCAGGTCACTTTGCCTTCGAGCTGCTCCTGGGCCAGACCGTCGGGCGCAAATACTTCGCACACAAAGAGGATGTAATGACCGGCTTTGTCTGGTAACGAGGCGAAAACGACCCGTTCATTGACGATGCCGCGCAGGGCAATAAACGTGGTATTCAGGCCCGTTTCTTCGCGGACTTCGCGTGTAATGGCGGCAGGCAGGGTCTCGCCAAACTCCCATTTTCCCCCAATCATGGCCCACATGCCGGCATAGGGGTCCTCATTCCGTTTAATGAGCAAATAACGATCGCCCTTATCAATTGTGGGGCGGCGAATGATAGTAATGACGCCTGGCAGGGGATGGCCCCGCTCGTGCCGACGTTGGTGCGGAGGAAGCTGTGATAACGTATCGAACATCGAGTTTCACCCTTGGCCTGATAGCCATCAAGCAGTAGACGCCCATTTTGATGGCAGACTGGGATAATCAGCGGCATCAACCTGCGCGACAGGTAGCCAGAGACAACGAAAAGGAAAACGATGGCTACCTTGCCTGATATTTTACTGGAGTGTCTGGGGGAGGCAACTCCCCCAGAAGTACGAAGGGTGAAGTACGAATTTTTGTGACTATACAGGTGTGGCTTACCCCCACCCTCACCCTCTCCCTTCAGGGAAAGGGCTGGGGAGTGGGTGAAAACTGCTCCCTGTATAGTTACGAATTTTATTCATGTGCGGTCACCAGGGTGTCAGGTAGCGGTGGATAGGGGTTTGAACTTGAATTGGTGGCTGGCGCAGTCGTACAGTCCCCAACTGGGTACGCTGTACATGCCCAATATCTCGCCCGGATTGACCAGAAAACAGTTGCCTATCTGCTCCCAGTTTTGCAGATGGTTGTGTCCATAGCAGACCAGGTCAAATTGCCCTGATTGGGCAATGCGGCGGGCAGGTTCGGGATAATGGATCATGGCGATGCTGCGCCCGCCAAAAGTGAGTTCGGTATAGATGCCGTTCAGGGTGACGTGGTCGTAATTGCCGGCAACCGTATGCAGCAGCCGTCCGTCCCCATCATTATTGCCGAAGATAATCTGAATGGGGCCAGCAAACCCTTCAGCCAGATGCTTAATCATAAACGGGGCGCACAAATCACCGCAGTGCAGTAGCATCTCCGCACCGCTTTCCCGAATCTGCTCTAGCGCCCTTTTCAACCCGGCGATGTTGTCATGCGTGTCCGACATAATGGCTATCTTGCTCATAATCTCCTCCGAAGATGGGGGTTACGGTAAGTGGGCAAGGGTGAGTAGACAGTGGTTAGAAACTGATCCGTCCTGAATATAATTGACACATCTAGCGATCATCAGGACGGTGAAATCATGAAAAAAGAACCCATCAAACGATGCAGACAGGTGCGAAGAACGCTGCTGTAAATCGGACGTCCTTGTCCGATTGCCTGAACAAGGATGTTCGGACTACAAAGCTTCGTTATTTTCTGGCTTTACCACCTGCCCATCTTTTATCACGACGCGAATGTTGTGCCTATCCTCCAGTGAGCGGATATCTTGCAGCGGGTTGGTGCGCGTGACAATGACGTCGGCCAGTTTACCCGCTTCTAACGTACCAATCTGGTTATCCCAGCCGAGGCAGGCGGCAGCCACCCGGGTAGTGGCGACAATGGCTTCCATGGGCGTCATGCCAATGCTGCACATCAATCCCAATTCGCGCAGATTGGTTCCATGAGGCATCACGCCCGCGTCTGTGCCCATGGCAATTTTCACGCCTGCCTGATGCGCAGCGGCAATGCTGGCGCTGTGAATTTCTACTACTTCCCGCGCTTTGCGAATACCCCATTCGGGCATGTTTCCGCTGCCTTCAGCCACTTCCAGCACGGCTAAGGGGGCCAGCAAGGTGGGGACGAGGAATGTGCCCCGCTCTTTCATGAGGGCAATAACCTCCTCGTTGAGGTAAATGCCATGTTCGATGGAGTGAATGCCGGCAAGCACTGCGTTCTTAATCCCTTCCGTTCCCTGAGCGTGGGCCATCACCTTGACGCCACGGCGGTAGCGTCCCTCTTGCACTATCACCCCCAGTTCTGCGGGCGTGAACTGGGTGAACTCCGGGTGATCGGTGGGGCTGAGTACGCCGCCGGTAGAACAAACCTTGAGCACGTCCGCGCCCGCGCGCAGCACTTCGCGCACCTTTTTGCGCACTTCTTCCACCCCATCACAACGTCCAGTGGGCGCACCTGGATGGCCGCCGAACAGGCTCATTTCCATGCCTGACGGCAGCCAGCCGTCGCCGTGACCACCTGTGGTGGTGAGAACGGTAATGCTGATTTGCATACGCGGGCCGGCGACGAGGCCCTGTTCTACAGCCCGTTTAACTCCTAAATCGGCGCCGCCAGCGTCGCGAACGGTGGTAATGCCGGCATCCAACGTCCGCCGCATGCGCCCAATCGTCTCAAAAAATCGCAACGAAAACGGTTTTGCCATTTCCTGCTGCAAATTGAACCCCTCAAATGTAAAATGAACGTGTGTGTCAATCAAACCAGGTAAAATTGCTCCACCCTGGGCATCAATACGTGTCGCGCCGCTTGCCGGCAAGGCCATCTCTGATCGTAGCCCTACAGCGTGAATCCTGTTATCTTTAATCAAAACTGCGCCGTTGCTAACCGGAGCGCCGCCGCGGCCGTCAATGAGCAAACCATTTTCAATTAAAGTGTAAGCCATAGGAAACCCTCCTTCACCGGGTTGGCTTGATGAAATCGTGAGCACGTGCGTTCTCTATCTGCCAGCGTTCTTGCACATTTCTGCCCCTAACGTTAACACAGAGCGGCAGTTGCTTCAATGATACGGCCCGTCATTCTCGCTTCTCAATGCAACCAATTGGAGATAAGATGCCAGAACCCGTCTATTTCGTCCACATCACAGATACCCACATTGGCCCCACACCCACGTTCAGCCGCCACGGCCATGAGTCTTACGCCTGCGCCAGGCGCCTGGTGGAGATAATCAACGGGTTACCTGTGCCACCGGATTTCATCATTCATACCGGGGATGTGGTGAACGACCCTGATCCGCAGGCCTATACATTGGCAGCCCAGTTGTTTGTCAGATTGACGTCGCCGGTCTATTACGTAACGGGCAATCACGACACAGCCCAGAACATCGTGGCTTATTTGCCTATGGGGCCGCAACAGCCAGCAACGTTTGATCCTGACTTTCTTTGCTATCGCTTCGAGGTGAAAGGGTATCGTTTTTTGGTATTGGACGGGCATATCCCTGACGAGGACGCCCCGCACGGTTTCCTGCCGCCGTCTCAAATGGCCGTTTTAGAGGCAGAAGCCAAAGACGTAAACGGCCCACCCCTCATTATCTTTAACCATTTCCCGGCGCTGCCGTTGAACGCGCCCTGGATGGACGCCAATCTGTGTCTGTGCAATGGGCCGGCAGTGCACCAGGCGTTGGTGCATCTTGTCCCTCGTTTGCGCGCCGTTTTTCTGGGCCACGTGCATCAAAACATGCAAACCTGGCGAGACGGCGTCCTCTATGTAACCGCCGCCAGCGCCTTTTCCCAATTCACCGCCTGGCCCACTGACGGGGAAATAGGTTTGGATCCTGATCATTTGCCTGGGTTCAACTTTGTCCACCTGCTGCCGGAACAAACCATCATTCACCAACACACCTTCCCCCGCCCCGCGATAAACGAACCATAACGAATGGTCATGTTTTCTCGTATTCTGCCGCTCACCCATTATAATAATCCGCGTAGTTACCCAAAACCTGATCTTACACACTTTTGAACCGTTGGGGTTCTATTGTCCATAAGATAAACATGTTGACGAGGTATTGCTTAAGGAATTGTGTGCCATGCTCCAAAGACTCTACGTACATAACTTCAGATGTCTGGAAAACTTTGAATTGCCCCTCAAAGGTTTATCATCTGCTCTGCTGATTGGGGAAAACGGCACAGGTAAATCAACTGTTTCTAGCGTATTGGAGATATTTCAATCTATCAGCCGCGGTGTCAACAGAGTTGGACAACTTGTACAGCCTAAGGATTTTGCTCGCGGAAGATCCGATGTCCCCATTCGTCTGGAAATAGAATTGTTACTTGATGGGAAATTATACAACTATGTCCTGGCGCTAGAGTTGCCAGAAAGCTCCAGGGAACTACAGGTTTCCGAAGAGCAGTTGCTGGTTTCCGGGAAACCGATCTATTCTCGAGAAAAGGCCCAGGTAACACTTTATAAAAACCCACAAAATAGTGCGGCCCAGTTTCAGGTGAATTCGCGCCTGGCAGCCCTGCCTATCATTGACGCGCAATCTGAGAGCGCTCCCCTATACGTTTTCCGAACGTGGTTGACGCGCATGATTATCCTGTCCCCAATTCCCAGCCTGATGACAGGGGTCTCTAATGGCGAGACGTTGGAACCACAGCGATATGGTTCAAATTTTAGCGAGTGGTTTTCTGGGTTGCTTAGTCGTTATCCTGCTGCGTACACCCAAATTGATAAACATCTTCGAGAAGTTATGCCTGACATTCAGGATTTTCTAAATGAATCGTTTGGCAAAGATGCCAAAAGCATGATAGTCCGCTTTGAGGCAAATAAAGCCAACCTGCAGGTTGCTTTCAATGACTTGTCCGATGGCGAAAAATGTTTTTTTCTTTGTGCTGTTGTCTTGGCTGCAAATAAATCATACGGCCCGCTTTTCTGCTTCTGGGATGAACCTGATAACTATCTCTCTTTGTCAGAAGTCGGACATTTTGTTACGTCGCTGAGACGCTCATTTAAGAATGGGGGGCAATTTTTAGCGACCTCGCACAATGGGGAAGCAATCAGAAGGTTTTCAAATGAGAATACCTTTGTACTCGATCGGAAAAGCCACCTGGAACCAACTCTAATCAGGCTGCTCAGCGATATATCTGTCACAGGCGATCTCGTAGATACTTTGATTCGTGGAGATATAGAACTGTGAGCATAAACAGGCGTAGACCCCATATCATTGTATTACCGGAAGACGATGCGAATCGCCAGATTGTAAATGGATTCACACAGGCGCTAAACGTCAATGGGCGTGTGATTCAAGTTATGCCTCCTGTTGGTGGTTGGTCAAGGGTTCGAGACACGTTTGAGAGGGACTATATCTTTGATATGAGAAGCTACCCGGACAGGAGGCTGATCTTATTGATTGATTTTGATGAACAAGAGTCTCGATACGAGAACGTAAAGAGCAAAATCCCAGGTGATCTGAACGATAGGGTGTTTGTTCTTGGCGTGTGGTCTGAACCAGAACAACTAAGGAGAAAAACCAAAAAGGATTTTGAGAGGATTGGAGACTCTCTGGCAGAAGAATGTCCCGATAACAGAAATGAATTATGGGAAGATGATCTGCTCAAACATAATCGCAAGGAACTGGATCGTTTGGTTTCGTCTGTTAGGCCATTTCTGTTTAGGGAGTAAAATTGGCTGGCATAACATAGGCGTACTTGTTTTATCGGGCCACACACAACCATGTAATACTCGATGCAGCGAAGTGAAATACTCTCTGTAACGGAAACAGTAACTATCAGGAATAAAAGGAAGACAAAGAACGAAATGAAAGTTGCGCTGTTAGCAAACTTGAAAAAAAATGCCCCCACCTGGCCTGGTATGTCGCCAGATCAATGGGATGACCTGGACTCGGAGAAAACGATTGAGGGCATCTTGGAAGCCATACGCTGCGGCGGGCATGAGGTCACTTTCCTGGAAGGGGATAGGACCTTGCCAGAAACACTGCCCAAATTGAAACCTGACATCTGCTTTAACATTTGCGAGGGTCATTTTGGGGATGGGCGAGAAGCACAAGTGCCGGCATTGTTGGAAATGCTGCGTATCCCCTACACAGGTTCTCAGGTATTGGCTCTGGCCCTGAGCCTGGATAAACCCATGACCAAGCGTATCCTCACTTTCCACGATCTGTCTACACCGCCGTTTCAGGTCTTCGAGCGTCTCACCGAAACTTTGAACCCAGACATGCAATTCCCCATGTTCGTCAAACCCAGCCGCGAAGGCACAGGCATGGGCGTCAGCGTTGAATCCGTCGTCTACGACCATGAACAACTGCACACCCAACTACAACGTATCTTCGAGAAGTACAGCCAACCCGTGTTGGTAGAACGTTTCATTGAAGGGCGTGAAATCACGATGGGCGTCGTTGGCAACCTGGTCAGCCCTGTTGCCTGGCGCGTGCCCGACAATGAGGATGCCCCCCGCGTCCAGCGCGGCCTGCACTTCTTTCCGCCGCTGGAAGTCAACATGGAAGCCTACCCTGAAGAAAAGGGCGTCTATACCAGCCGCATCAAGGTGGACCTGGCTGATGATTTCCGCTTTATCTGCCCCGCGCCGCTGCCGGCAGAATTGGTGGAACATTTGCACTGGTTAACAGCCGCAGTATTCCGCGTCACCGGCTGCCTGGATGTGGCCCGCGTGGACTACCGCCTGGACGCCAGCGACAACAACAAACCCTATATCCTGGAAGTCAACCCCCTGCCTGGCCTCAATCCTGGTTATTCTGACCTCTGTCTGGAAGCCGCTGCCGATGGCTGGACCTATGAAGAACTGATCAATCGCATTTTGGATGAAGCCATACACCGGTATGGCCTGGACGGGTAAATAATAGGGAGAAGCATCATGCCATCACGTATCCGCGGCGCCTGCCCCCACGACTGCCCTGACACGTGCGGCGTCATTACCGAAGTCGAAGACGGACGGGCCGTCGCCTTCTACGGCAACCCCGACCATCCTGTGACGCAGGGCTGGCTGTGCGCCAAGGTGCGCCCCTATCTCGACCATGTCTATCACCCCGACCGCTTAACGCAGCCGCTGCGCCGCGTCGGCCCCAAAGGTGGCGGGCAGTGGCAGCCCATCACCTGGGAAGAGGCCATTGCCGAAATTGCCGATCGCTGGCAAGAGATTATCGAACAATATGGCGCAGAAGCGATCCTGCCCTACAGTTACAGCGGCACATTGGGGCTGGTGCAAATGACGGTCGCCAGCACCCGCTTTTGGAATCGTTTGGGAGCCAGCCAACTACAGCGCAGCATTTGTGGCGCGGCAGCGGAGGCGGCGGTGCAGGCAACTTTGGGCGTCCGCCAGAGTCCAGCTTATACGGATGTGGTACACAGCCGGCTGGTCATTGTGTGGGGCCATAATCCGGTGACAACCGCGCCCCATTTCATGCAGTCGTTACGCGCAGCCCAACGGGGGGGAACCCAACTTATCGTCATTGACCCCCGCCGCAGCCGTACCGCTGCCGGCGCTGACTGGCATTTATCGCCCAAGCCGGGCACAGATGGCGCGCTGGCCCTGGGAGTGGGGCACGTCATTGTGCGCGAAGGCTGGCATAATGAGGCCTGGCTGGCGGCGCACACTGTTGGCTGGCCGCAGCTGCAGCAACGATTGGCGGATTACCCCCCCGAACGGGTGGCGACTATCACGGGTCTGGATGCACCGGACATCGAACGGTTGTCCCGTCTCTATTCCCAGGAAACGCCCAGCCTGATCAAGATGGCCGATGGGATCAACCGTCACACCAATGGCGGGCAAACAGTGCGAGCCATTTGTACCCTTCCCGCTCTGACCGGTCAATATGGGCAGCGCGGCGGCGGTTTGGCCTACTCCACCAGCGGTTATCTGGCCTGGGATGGGGCTGCAGTTAGCCATTGGGACGAATGTTCACCGCCCGGCCGTGTCGTCAATATGAACCGGTTGGGGCAGGCGCTGTTGGGCGAAGCCAGCGATCCGCCTATCCGCGCACTGTATGTTTTTGGGGCCAATCCGGTAGCTTCTGCCCCCAACGCAGGGCTTATTGTGGCGGGTCTGCGGCGAGACGATCTGTTTACAGTGGTGCATGAGTTATTCTTAACAGATACGGCTGACTATGCGGACATCTTGCTGCCGGCAACTTCCCAACTGGAACAAACCGATCTGCACAAGGCGTATGGTCACACTTTGCTGACATATAACCAACAGGCCATTCCCCCTTTATCCCAGAGCAAGAGTAACTGGGAAGTCATGGGGCTGCTGGCGCGCGCTTTGGGTTTTACCGAACCGTGGTTGTACCAGACCCCTGATGAAGTCATTGATGAAGTGCTGGACGCGACAGCGCAGCGTAATCCGCTGCTGCAAGGCATAACCCTGGCCCGGTTGCAAGCAGAAGGTTCCGTGGCTCTGCCGCTGGCTGGGCCGCCGTTTGCAGATGGTTATTTTCCCACCGCCAGCGGTAAGGTGGAGTTGTTTTCACAGGCAATGGCGCAGAGTGGACTTGATCCGCTGCCTGTCTACACGCCAGCGCAAGACGACGGCGGTATCTCTGCCACCCCCGCTGCTGCCAATGGCCGTTTCACGGAAACGATGGCCCTCAATCTCATTACGCCAGCGGCTCACCATTTTGTGAGTAGCAGTCTGGCCAACCAGACCGGCCTGCGCCAACGAGAAGGCCAGCCCTTTGTAGAGATTCACCCGCATGATGCTGCCGCGCGTGATATTGCCCAGGATGATCTGATTATTATCGAAAATGGGCGGGGCTGGTGCCAACTGCGCGCCCATATTACCGATGCCGTCCGACCGGGCGTAGTGGCCTCGCCCAAAGGGGTCTGGCACAAGCACAACGGCGGCCGCAACGTGAATTTCACCACCTCTGATGCCCTGGGCGATCTGGCCGGACAAAGCACCTTTCATACCAACCGTGTCTGGCTGCGCCCTGTAGACAGGTAAAAAGTTGTTTTGCAACCCTTGCCTCTGGCCTGCGTAATGTAGTAACAGTGAGTATGTTTTTAACGCATGTCCTGATTCTTATATACTGGATAGCGTTGAAGTTCCCAACATCATTCCGTAAGCTAAATGGGCACAACCCAGTCCTTAAAAGGAGACACAGACATGACCGAAGAAGAAACCCCCAGCGTTGAGGAAATTAAAGATCGGCTGAAGATCGAAGTAGAAGAAGTTGCCGCACCCGCCACAGAAACGCCCGCCGACAGCGGCGCAGAAACGGCAGCTAAAGCAGCTTCCGTTGACATTGTGGACGAGTTGAAGAACCTGGGCCGGCAAGTAGCGGAAACCTTACGCGCCGCCTGGGAAAGTGAAGAACGGCAAAAGATGGAAGCGGAAGTGCGTGAAGGAATCAAATCTTTCGCTGACGAAGTGGATAAGGTCGTGCGCGAGGCCCGCGCCAGCGAGCCGGCCAGGAAGGTGCGCGAAGAAGCGACGGAATTCAAGACCAAGATGGAAGAAGCTGACCTGGCCAAAAAGGCACGCGCCGGCCTGGTGCAGGGCCTGGGCTGGCTCAGTGATGAACTGGGCAAGTTAGCCGAGCAGTTCGCGCCCAAAGAGAAGCAGCCAGAAGCGACGGTGGACATTGAAGTCAGCGCCAGCCTCGAAGTTTCCACGGGAATGGAAGAGACGAAAGACGCAGAGAGCTGAACGGCGACAGATTTAGTGGGATAAATCGCTGGGGTACGGGCTAACCGTACCCCAGTTTTGTTTTAACGCTGTTGGGCAACAGCCGCCGTCTGACCGTCGCTATAGTTGCGGCAGCACTGTTTCAGCCAGGGCTGCCAGGCCATCTACATCATCCAGGTCAAGCCATTGCAGCATGACGCGCTGCACGCCAGCTTCGCTTAATTCCCCCAGTTGATCAACAATCTGATTTCCTGTGCCTACCACCAGCCCCATGCTGCGCGCCTGCGCAAAAGTGCGGCTGCGCGCGTCCAGGCGGGCCTGCACAGCGGCGTCATCCCGGCCAAACCAGCAACCCGTCATCAGCGAGCGGCGCACATCGGCAGGACGACGCCCCTGAGCCGGCAACAGTTCGTCTAGCTGGTGGTTGAGGCCGCGTAAACGAGCGGCGGGAACAAACACAGCGTTCCATTCGGCGGCATATTGGGCGACCAACGGCAAAGTGCGGCGGGGGCCGTTGCCGCCAATGAGGATAGGCGGGCCGGACGGGCGTTGGGGGCGCGGCAGCAGAATAGCTTCGCGCAGTTGATAGTAAGCGCCTTGATAGTCTACTGGCGTATCGCTATGCAGCAGACGGGAAACGACTTCCAATCCTTCCTGAAAACGGGCGAAACGTGCCGGCACATCCAACAAATCCCAGCCATAATGGGTATGTTCCCGCTCCTGCCAGCCAGCGCCGAGGCCCAACGTCAGGCGACCACCCGACAGGTCGTCCACGGCGGCGGCCATACGCGCCGTCATCGTGGGGTGACGGAAAGAAACAGGCGACACCAGCGGGCCAAACTCAATGCGTTGAGTATGGCTGGCTAACCAGGTCAGTGAAACCCATAGCTCCAGCGATTCTTTGTCAGGTGGGTTGGCATTGGTGTAATGATCGGAACGGTAAAGGCCGGCAAAGCCCAGGTCTTCAACAGCCCATGCCAGGCGCTGCCAGCGGAGCCAGGTGAGACCATTTTGACCTTCGAGCATGATGGCGACTTCGATTTTGGACATGTTTACCTCAGCAAAGGAAAGGTAGATTGGTTCAATCTTGAAGATTGAACCAATCTAAAAGCAAAACGCCCATCCAGGGGGATGGGCGTCCAGGTTTCTAAAGAAAGTGACGCTGGCTGCGGCCGCCGCGTGCACACAGACATGATTATTAAAAGGTCACTCAGTTCTTGACTGGCTTTTCAATGTGCGGGAGGACCTGAGCCAAAATCCGATCCTTGGGCATAGCGCCGGTGATGCGGGCCACGGCTTCGCCGTTCATAAACAGCATCAGGGTAGGAATGCCAATAATACCATAACGACCCGGGATGGCCGGATTATCGTCTACATCCATCTTGGCTACACGCAGCACCCCATCGTAATCCTCGGCAATGGCTTTCACGCTGGGGGCAATCATGCGACAGGGGCCACACCATTCCGCCCAGAAATCAATCAATACAGGTTGTTCTGACTTCAAAACCTCTTGCTCAAAGGTTTCGTCAGTGACCTCAAATGGTTTTGCCATTAGAAATTCTCCTTCAATATGACGTAGTTCAATAGTGGTATAGCCACCTGTTGGTTCAGACGGTGTGGGATTGACGTTTCTTACGGAATTGAATACAAATGCCGTTATGGTAGAGTTTAGCGCAACTGGTTTTCCTGTCAAGGTACGGTTAGAATCA